>CAYRNH010000049.1:0-2564 GCA_964425515.1 uncultured Thiotrichaceae bacterium
AAGGTCGCGCACCAGCACCCCGGCCCCGGTCAGGCGGTTGAACAGGGTCGATTTGCCGGCATTGGTATAACCGACCAGTGAAATCGTCGGTACTTCAGCCTTGCGCCGTGATTGCCTGCCCTGCTCACGCTGCTTACGGACCTTTTCCAGACGCTTGTTGATCTGCTTGATCCGTATCGCCAGCAAACGACGGTCGGTTTCGAGCTGGGTTTCACCCGGACCGCGCAGACCGATACCACCCTTTTGACGTTCAAGGTGAGTCCAGCCACGTACCAGTCGGGTCGACATATGTCTGAGCTGGGCCAGTTCCACCTGTAGCTTGCCTTCGAAGGAACGCGCGCGTTGTGCAAATATATCCAGAATCAGACCGGTACGATCCAGCACGCGGCACTGAAATAATGCTTCCAGGTTACGTTCCTGCGAGGGACTCAGCGCATGATTGAACAGCACAATGTCGGCCTGATATTGTTTTATCAGTTCAGCAATTTCCTGCGCCTTACCGATGCCGACAAAATATCTGGCCTCAGGGCGATGACGGCTGGTGGTCGCAATCGCGGCAACCGTGGCGCCGGCAGAAGTCACCAGTTCGGTAAATTCAGCGAGGTCCTCGCGGTGCATTTCATCGTGAATATCCATGTGCACAAGAACCGCACGCTCACCGGTATTGGGGCGCTCAAACATTCACTGAAAACTGTTGGAAGTTGTATATGAGATGATCTGTGAAACGGCCAATCAATTGTATTTTCAAAACCTTAGTTAACCTTTGTATTACCCGTGATAAAGCTCATGAATGTATCGTCATAAAAAACGGCCGCCTCAGGCGACCGTATTGTTATGGGGCCGAAACAGTATACTTCAAGTGTCATCGCTGCTGTTAGCACCTTCGGCCCACTTGATAGGCCGCGCCGGAACCACGGTTGAAATCGCATGTTTGTAGACCATCTGCGTAACCGTATTTTTCAGCAATACTGCAAATTGATCAAATGATTCTATCTGGCCCTGCAGTTTGATACCGTTAACCAGATAGATGGCGACTGGTACGCGTTCTCTACGCAAGGCATTTAAGTAAGGGTCTTGTAAATGGTGCCCTTTTGACATTTTCCTTCCCCATTATAGTTGTTATTATGTTACTGACCGTTTATCAAAATAGTACGCTAAGTGTATGAGTATACTCCTCATTTGCCCGCGCACAACATAGATCATAGTAAAGATTCGAGATTTTTCAGCAAGTTTCGCGGTTCGACCGCCTCTGGAGCGATAAAGTTGCACTCTGGCTCCTTGCGCAGCCAGGTCATCTGGCGTTTGGCCAGCTGCGCCGTGGCGGTGATCGCCTTCTCACGCATCTCGGGGTAATCGTAGTCTCCGGCCAGATAGCTCCAGACCTGACGGTAGCCCACTGCCCGGATTGCGGGTAGATCAGGGCTCAGGTCGCCCCTCTGATACAGCCCGCGCACTTCCTCGACCAGGCCTGAGACCAGCATGCTGTCAAAGCGCTCAGCAATCGTACCGCGCAGTTCCACCCGATCCGGTGGCATCAGGGCAATTTTCAGCAGGCGGTAGGGAAACGACTGCTGATCCTGTTCAGCGTACAGCTCACTGAGAGTCTTGCCAGATATTTCGTACACTTCCAGCGCTCTCTGGATGCGCTGTGGATCATTGGGATGGATCCGTGCAGCAGATTCAGGATCGATCCCGGCCAGACGCTGGTGCAGTACCTGCCATCCCAGGGCTGCGGCCTCGGCATCGAGGCGCTGGCGAATCACCGGATCCGCATCGGGCAGCTCCGCCATACCATTTTGCAGCGCATTGAAATACAGCATGGTGCCGCCCACCAGCAGAGGGATACGCCCGCGCGCGCTAATTTCTGCCATTTCGGCCAGTGCATCACGACAAAACTGGCCGGCAGAATAGGCCTCGGCCGGATCCAGAATATCGATCAGACGATGTGGATATTGTTGCAAGGTGAGCGGGTCAGGCTTGGCACTACCGATATCCAGGCCCCGATAAACCATGGCCGAATCGACACTGATCAGATCCACAGGCAGCGCCTCAGCAATACGCATGGCGAGATCGGTTTTGCCGGTCGCGGTGGGACCCATGAGGCAGATCGCCAGGGGGGCGTCTGAGCTGTCTGCTGGCTGTATGATGAAATCGGACATATAAAAATAGTTGGCAGTTGGCAGTTGGCAGTTGGCAGTATAAATCTTGCGTGGCCAGTATCGGTCGTCAACTCCGTTTTAGTTTTTACTGCTGACTGACAGCTGATGACTGATAACTTTTTACCGTCCTCGCATGAAAAGTTTGTCGAGTTCTGCAATAGAAAGCTGCACCCACGTCGGTCGCCCATGATTGCACTGGCCGCTGCGTTCGGTGATTTCCATATCGCGTAGCAATGCGTTCATTTCGGCGATGGTCAACATGCGATTGGCGCGTATCGAACCGTGGCAGGCCATGGTCGATAATATTTCATTGATCGCTTCCTGAATACGCGTGCTGGTACCGTGTGTCATACAATCGGCGAGCACATCGCGCAGCAGTGCTTCAGCATTATCTTGCCCGAGCAG
>CAYRNH010000049.1:2664-3792 GCA_964425515.1 uncultured Thiotrichaceae bacterium
ATCGCCAGCGACAAGCTCTGTTGATCAGGAATGTGCGCATGACTTGCGGATGAGGCTGCCAGATCTGCAAACGCCGAAGTCCTGGTTGCAAAATGACTGACCTTGTGCGAATCATCATCACTGGGTCGAGCTTCCGCGAGCGCTTTATGAATGGTGCGAAACAGAAAGTCATGTACCGCTCGTGATTCGCGAAACCGTACTTCGTGTTTACCCGGATGCGCATTGACATCAACTGTTCTGGCATCAAGTTCAAGAAACAATACAAATGCCGGATGCCGGCCGTGAAACAGCACGTCCTGATATGCCTGACGCAAAGCATGTGCGACCAGCTTGTCTCGCACCATGCGACCGTTGACATAAAAATATTGCATGTCGGTCTGGCTGCGTGAAAATGTCGGTTGCCCGATCCAGCCCCAGAGACGCAAATCATCAATCGTAAAATCCAGATGCAAGGCCTGTTCTATAAATGCGCCACCAAAAATTTCTGCAATACGTTTTTCCTGTTGCAGTTGATCTTCGGCTGCGCGCAACTGCCGCACTGTGCGCTGGTTATGACGCAGACTGATATCGATATCAAAATGGCTTAATGCAATGCGCTTCACCACTTCTTCAAGATGACCGAATTCTGTTTTTTCAGTGCGCAAAAACTTGCGTCGTGCTGGCACATTAAAAAACAGATCTCGAACTTCTACTGTCGTTCCCTGCATAGCTGCGGCAGGTTGAATATCAAAATCCTGGCTGCCACCGGAACCAACACACCAGGCCTGGTCCGACTCGTGCCAGCGTGAAGTCAGACTCAAACGACTTACCGAGGCAATGCTGGGGAGCGCCTCGCCGCGAAACCCCAGACTCTGCACTCGCTCAAGATCATCAAGACTGCGAATTTTACTGGTGGCGTGCGGTGACAGCGATAGCGCCAGATCGTCCTTGTGGATGCCATGGCCATTATCACGAATACGGATGGATTTGGCCCCGCCCTGCTCAATATCGATCTGGATCTGCGTGGCACCCGCGTCGATGCTGTTTTCCAGCAGCTCCTTGACCACCGAGGCCGGGCGCTCCACCACCTCGCCAGCAGCGATCTGGTTGACCAGTTGGGTCGGCATGGCATGAATACGTTGTGGCATG
>CAYRNH010000049.1:3892-13181 GCA_964425515.1 uncultured Thiotrichaceae bacterium
AAAAAATGGCCCGATAAACGGGCCACTAAGCAGGTGAATGTGAGTCTATTTATTTTATTATTAACTCACTGGGATTTTCAGAATCTGTCCCCGATCGAGGTTGTCGGAGTACAGGGCGTTACGTGCACGAATGTGATTGGGGCTGGTGTTGAATTTGTTGGCGATGGCGCCCAGTGTGTCACCACCTTTAACCTTATATTCCGTGGCCGCTTCAGACAACCAGGTGCCCGGCGGCGCCTTTCGTGAAAAGTAATCACCAATACCGCGCGAGACCGCTTTGGCTATTTTTTCCTGATGTGTGGGCGACTTTAATTTTCTTTCATCACGTGGATTAGAAAGAAACGCAGTTTCTAGCAATACCGCCGGGATGTTAGGTGCCTTGAGCACAGCAAAGCCTGCCTGCTGCACGTGTGATTTATGAATTCTATTAACATTGCGCAAATATTTGAGCAGCTCACTACCGACATCGAGACTGGACTCTATGGTCCCTGTTAGAGACAGATCAAACAATACTTTTTTCACCATCTTGTCATCGACATTGGTCGTAACATCACCAAATAACAGATCGGAATCGTTTTCACTTTCAGCCAGTAAGCGAGCTGCTGCCGAGCTGGCGCCATCCAGCGACAAGGCATACACCGAAGAACCGCTGGCACGCGGATCCGGGAACGAATCTGCATGAATAGAAAGCATCAGGTCCGCATTTTTTTTGCGCGCTATGGCAACACGTTCGCGTAAATGTAGATAATAATCACCGGTGCGTGTCATCACCGCACGCATCCCGGTCTGTGCATTAACAATTTTCTCTAGCCGGCGTGCAATTTGCAGGGTGATGGTTTTTTCATGAACGCCCCCTTTGCCTGTGGCACCCGGATCCTTACCGCCATGACCGGCATCAATCGCAACGATCACATCACGAAGCTTCTTTTTGCTGACTGTCTTTGTGGTGGCAGCACCAGGTTCGTGCAGATCCAGCACCAGACGGTAACCCGAACTACCCGTGGGACTGATGACAAAACTGCGCGGTGTGACCGCTTCATTGAGATCGAAAACCACTCGCAGGCCATCGCCGTTGCGGATACCACTGCGAATGCCACGCACCAGATCGTTTGCCACCACACGATCCACCATGCCATGAGACATGTTGGTGTGTTTCATGTCGAGTACGACACGTTCGGGATTGTGCAAAGTAAATAAGGAATGATCGACATTGCCAGAAAGAGCAAACACCAACCGGATGTAGCCGTCGTGCCTGGAAAGCTGGATATCATTGACGCGTACTGGAGCGGAAAACGTTGACTGCGCCTGTGCCAGCCGCGGCAGTCCCGCTACACCAGCGATGCCGCCAAGCCCGGCCATTTGTTTTAGAAAGCGTCGACGATATTTTTCCATAGTCTTCGGAAGCGTTTCATCGCAGATTAAGATAAGTAATGTATAGTTTGGTCAGATTTCAGAAAATTGCAAGCAATTTAACGATATTTTTTAAATAGATAGATGACTAAGCTAGAGTAAATCATCACCTATGTTGGCTAATAATGCACCACCGCGATCCGTGCCAGCGATCAAGGTCATCTGCCTGCCTGTATTGTTTAGCACAAGCCTGACTTCAATATCAGGTTCGGGCAGACAGGCTGCGGCTTTTTCCGGCCATTCGATCAGGCATAGAGAATTATCATCGAAATAATCGCGTGCACCCGTGAATTCCAGTTCCTCGGCATCAGCAAGCCTATACAAATCAAAGTGATAGCACGATACTCCGGGCACAGGCTCATAAGGCTCGACCAGGGTATAGGTCGGGCTTTTGACTACGCCCTCGTAACCCAGCCCGTGCAGAAACCCTCTGGCAAAGGTCGTTTTGCCCGCACCCAGATCACCCTGTAACCAGATGATCAGCCCGTTGGATTCTTCCTGCTGTAACCAGTTTTGCGCCATACTGGCGGCGAATTTCAGCAATGCGGCTTCATCGGCAAGAAATACGCTGTGCTTCATGCGACCCTGAGCGCCTCGATCACATCGCCCGCAAGCACTACCCGCTGCCCTGCTTCGACCAGTCGGTCCGCCGCCAGCGCATGCTGACAGACCGCGGTGTTAGCCGCCATTACAGGCGACAGACCCTGCGCCAGCAACCCAACAAGAATACCGGTGAGAGCATCACCCATGCCAGCCGAGGCCATCGCAGAACTACCGAATGGACAGACATAACATTCATCCACATCGGCAATCAGCGTACCCGAGCCCTTCAGTACCACCAGTGCGCCCGTACGCTGCTGCAACTGGCGAATTGCTGCAAAGCGATCGTTCTGAATGTCTGCACTGGTCAACGACAGCAAGCGCGCTGCTTCACCCGGATGAGGCGTAATCACACATTGCTCAGGAAATGGCAATTGTTTTTGCTGCATCAGTGTCAGCGCATCAGCATCGATCACCAGCGGTTTAGCCGCACGCAAGGCCTGCATCAACAAACGCTGCGCCCAGGCGTCCTGCCCCAGCCCGGGACCGATCGCGATATGTGTGATGGCAGAAAGCAGGTGCTCATCGATGTCACCATTGTCACTGGCGTGTACCATGATTTCAGGGCTGGCTGAAACAATCGCATTCACATGCTCGCTGCGCGTGACCACACTGACCTTGCCAGCACCACTACGCAAAGCAGCACGCGCTGCGAGCAATACCGCTCCGGCCATGCCATGATTGCCACCGACAACCAGCACATGACCAAAATCACCCTTGTGCGCGGACAGTGCACGCTCGGGCCAGTCGCAGCTCACCTGATCCAGCAATCGCGCACCGTGCTCGACACTGGTATATATCGCTTCCGGCAGCACCAGATCATCAAAAAATATTTCACCGCAATATTCCAGACCTTGCCCCGTGAATTGCCCCTGCTTCAGCGCGATAAAACTCATGGTGACATCGGCGCGCACTGCGCAGCCCGCAATCGCACCGGTATCTGCTAGCAAGCCCGAAGGCAGATCCAGTGACAACACGGGTACCTCAGATGCATTGACGGTGTTAATGAGCTCACACCAGTCCGGCGAAACCGCACGTTGCAATCCGGTGCCTAATAAAGCATCAACCACAACATCGGCCTGGTCTAAATAATCATCTGACCAGGTGTGCACACGACCGACTTCCAGCCAGTGCCGACACGCCTGCTGCGCGATACCTTTGAGCTGGTCAATATCAACCAGAGTGACCAGATGAACCTGCAAACCGTGCGCCTGCGCCAGGCGTGCCAGCACATAACCGTCACCCGCATTATTACCCGCCCCGCACAGCACCAGGATATTTTTCGCTTCAGGAAAACAGTCGAGCAGACAATCCAGCGCCGACTGTCCCGCACGGCGCATCAAGGTATAAGCAGGGATATTAAATTCCGCGCTGGCAATACGATCGAGTTCTGCAGCAGCGGCAGCGGAATACAGCTTTTCAGGCAAGATAGTCATCATTGAAGTATAAATGATCTGCCGAAGAGAGCGACAGGAATCAAGGGCTGAAACAGATTGATCGCAGAGACATGAACCACGCAAAGAAAGTCCTTTTGTTAAAACCTGATATTACTCGTCCTGTTCTTCTTAGCGTACTTTGCGTTCTTCGCGGCAATAATTATTTTTTTTGATAAATCGTTTTAGTGCTCAGGCCTGTAATACTTCAACACCGCCCATATATGGTCTAAGCGCTTCAGGCACGGTGATACTGCCATCGGCCTGCTGATAATTTTCCAGTACAGCCACCAGGGTTCTACCGACAGCCAGCGCAGAACCATTCAGGGTGTTGAGCAACTCAGGTTTACCGGTATCAGGATTGCGCCAACGCGCCTGCATGCGTCGCGCCTGAAAATCGGTAAAACAGCTGCAGGATGAAATTTCACGATAGGTCTGCTGACCCGGCAACCAGACTTCGAGATCATAGGTCTTGGCAGACGAAAAGCCCATGTCACCACTGCACAAAGCCATCACTCGATAAGGCAAACCCAGTTTTTGTAATACGGTTTCCGCATGTCCGGTCAATGTTTCCAGTGCGTCCCAGGCCTCGCCGGGTTTCACCAGCTGTACCAGTTCAACTTTCTCAAACTGATGCTGACGAATCAGGCCGCGGGTATCTTTGCCATACGACCCGGCTTCGGAACGAAAGCATGGCGTATGACAGACAAACTTCAGCGGTAATTGTGCTGCATCCACAATTTCGTCACGCAGCAAATTGGTTACCGGCACTTCAGCAGTCGGAATTAAATAATAGCCCTGCTCGGCATCAACACAGAACAGATCTTCTTCGAACTTGGGCAGCTGCCCAGTTCCTTTCAGGCTTTCTCTGTTTACAATGTAAGGCACATACACTTCATCGTAGGCGTGCTCAGAGGTGTGCAAATCGAGCATGAACTGTATCAGGGCGCGGTGCAGCTTGGCCATCTGCTTGCGCAATACCACAAAACGCGATCCGGTCAGTTTGCTCGCGGTTTCAAAATCCATCCATCCATCGTTTGCGCCCAGGTCGACATGATCACGGATTTCAAAATCAAACTGACGCGGTTTACCCCAGCGACGAATCTCGACATTATCATTTTCGTCGCGACCCACAGGCACAGATGGGTGTGGCAGATTTGGAACGCCCAGCAATATATCATCCATTTTCTGCTGGACGGATTGCAGTTCATTTTTAGCAGCGTCAAGTTTTTCACCGAGGCCCGCGACTTCATCGAGCAGCGGCTGAATATCTTCTCCAGCTGCTTTCGCCTTGCCTATACCTTTTGATTTACTATTGCGCTCGCTTTGTAGCGCCTCGGTTTCAGTCTGATGTTCTTTGCGCTTTGCTTCCAGCGCTTCGATTAAAGCCACATCAAGTTTGAAGCCGCGTTTTTCCAGTTGCGCAGACACATCGTCAAGACTGCCGCGAAGTAAGCGTGGGTCCAGCATAATAGTATTATTGGTTTAGTTCGGCAGCAAAAGTAACTACGTTGCCCGAGTTGATAAGATCGCTGAGTGACTGCAAAGCTTTTTTAACATTGGCATCTTCATCAAAGAACTCAAGCACCACAGGTAAATCAAAAGACATGTCGAGCAGGCTCGAGGAATGCATTTCGCCTGACTTGCCAAAACCGGCAATACCACGAAACATGGTCAGGCCTTTTACCTTATGTTCGTCGTGCAGGCGTTGAAAAATTTTATCATGGATATGCGATCCTTCAGTCACATAAATTCTTGCTACAGTTATTTTCACAGCTGTCTCCCAAGGATTAATCCTGCCCAGACTGCAAGCAGGCACAACACCACACTCACGGCAACATTTAACATGCCACGAGTGAGATCGCCCTGTTCAAGTAAATTCATTGTCTCAATCGAGAATGTCGAAAAAGTAGTAAACGCACCCAGTGATCCGACCAGAATGGCTGCACGCCATTCCGGGCCAACATTAAAACGATCCAGTAAAGCAATACTGAGAACCCCCATTAACAAAGATCCCACCACATTCACGAATAGCGTGCCATAGGGAAAACCTCTGCCAAACAGAGAATACACACCCAGCGATGCGCCGTAACGCAGAACCGCGCCAAACGCACCGCCACCAGCAATAAAGAGTAAGGTCTTAATCATATTTTATGACAATGCCACTTCAATACCTTCAGCAGAGGCAACATAGTTATCGATCTGGTCAAAATTGAGATAACGGTAAATATCTGCACCCATGGGCTGTAATTTTTCTACCTTCGCTAAATACTCAGCCACTGTCGGCAAGTACCCCAGTGTTGCAGTCACCGCGCTGAGTTCGGCAGAACCAAGATAGACATTAGCATCTTTTCCAAGGCGATTTGGGAAATTACGCGTCGAAGTTGATATCACGGTCGCGCCATCTGCCACGCGCGCCTGGTTGCCCATGCATAAAGAGCAGCCCGGTATTTCGGTGCGCGCACCTGCTTTGCCAAAAATACTGTAATACCCCTCTTCCATTAACTGGTGTTCATCCATTCGGGTGGGCGGCACGATCCACATTTTTGTCGGCAAACTGGTAATGCCGTCCAGGACATTGCCTGCTGCGCGATAGTGCCCGATGTTGGTCATACAGGAACCAATAAATACTTCGTCTACTTTATCGCCAGCCACTTCAGATAAAGGTTTGATATCGTCCGGGTCATTCGGGCAGGCGAGCAAAGGCTCTTTAATATCTGCCAGATCAATCTCGATAATTTCAGCGTATTCCGCATCTGCATCGGGTTCCAGCAATTGCGGATCTTTCAGCCAGTCCTGCATGGCATTGATGCGACGCTGCAGCGTTCGCTGATCTTCATAACCATTGGCGATCATCCATTTCAATAATACGATATTGGAACTTAAATATTCAATAATCGGTTCCTTGTTCAGGCGTACCGTACAGCCATTAGCAGAACGTTCTGCAGACGCATCGGCAAATTCAAATGCCTGCTCCAGTTTTAAATCTGGCAGTCCTTCAATTTCCAGAACACGGCCGTTGAAGACATTTGTTTTGCCTTTCTTTTCGACCGTGAGCAGACCTTTTTGAATCGCGGTATAAGGGATGGCGTTCACCAGATCGCGCAAGGTGATCCCAGGCTGCATTTCACCTTTGAAACGTACCAGCACCGATTCCGGCATATCCAGTGGCATCACACCCAGCGCCGCAGCGAACGCGACCAGTCCCGAACCGGCAGGAAAACTGATGCCCATCGGGAAACGGGTGTGCGAATCACCACCGGTGCCAACCGTATCAGGCAGAATCATACGATTGAGCCAGGAATGAATAATGCCATCACCCGGGCGCAATGACACACCGCTGCGTGTTTGCATAAAGTCTGGCAGCTCATGCTGTAGTTTGATATCGACCGGTTTGGGATACGCCGCGGTATGACAAAAACTCTGCATGACCAGATCCGCAGTAAAACCCAGGCAGGCGAGTTCTTTCAATTCATCGCGCGTCATTGCACCGGTTGTATCCTGCGAGCCCACCGTGGTCATGCGTGGTTCACAGTAAGTACCGGGGCGTACACCTGTTACACCACAGGCCTTACCAACTATTTTTTGTGCCAGGGTAAAGCCTTTGCCGGTATCGGCTGCAGTCGCGGGACGTAAAAACACATCCGAAGGTTCTTCACCAAGAAATTCGCGTGCACGATCGGTTAAACCACGGCCAATAATTAAAGGAATACGACCATTGGCGCGAACTTCGTCCGGCATGGTGGTCGGTTGCAGAGTAAATGTGCATATCTCTTCACCGGCTTCATTCAGAATCACACCGTCGTGTGGTCGAATGCGAATGACATCGCCGGTTTCCATTCTGGAAACATCGCATTCAATAGGCAGCGCACCGGAATCTTCTGCAGTGTTGAAAAAAATCGGCGCGATCTTGTTGCCAAGCACCACACCGCCTTCGTGCTTGTTAGGAACGTAAGGGATTTCTTTTCCCATGTGCCAGAGCACCGAGTTAATCGCTGATTTGCGTGAAGAACCGGTGCCGACCACATCACCGACATAAGCAATGGGGTGGCCTTTTTGTTTGAGTTCGGCAATGGTTTCCAGCGGGCGGTCCATTTTTGACGCCAGCATGGATTTGGCGTGCAACGGAATGTCCGGACGACTCCAGGCTTCGGTAGCTGGAGACAGATCATCGGTATTGGTTTCGCCGGGCACCTTGTACACGGTAACTGTGATTTCTTCAGCCAGCACAGGTTGTGAAGTAAACCATTCGGCATCGGCCCATGAACGCACTACTTTCGCGGCCGCTTTATTACTACCGGCCTTGTCCGTAACTTCATGAAAGGCATCGTAAATCAGCAGCGTGTGTGACAGCGCGGTCGCGGCAGTGTCTGCAGTGACGTCGTCATCAAGCAACTCGATCAGAGGCGCAATATTATAACCACCCAGCATGGTGCCCAGCAGTTCTGTCGCGCGTACCCGATCAATCAGAGCGCACTCAACATTGCCCCTGGCAACATCGGCCAGAAACGCCGCTTTCACATAAGCGGCCTGATCGACGCCCGGGGGAACACGGTGTACCAGCAGATCAAGCAGAAATTCGGCCTCGCCCTGTGGTGGCTGCTTGATTAACTCGACCAGCTCGGCGACCTGCTCTGCCTCTAGTGGCAGTGGTGGCAAGTCCTCGGATGCTCGCTCGGCAACGTGTTTACGATAGGCTTCTAGCACGTGATTCCCCAATATTGATACCAAATATAAGCGTGACATTATACAGGCCATGCCGCAGATTAAGAAGCAAGGCGTTTTCTACAATTGAACTGGCAGGTCTCTCCGATTTCCGATCAGCAAAAACAGCGACAGTAGCGTGACTAGAACTCGAGTTCTGACTGAGACCCTCCAGACGAAACAGCAAAGTCGTCCGTGTAATCCTGTAGATTATTAGCTTCGATAAGGCTGCGGATGCTGCTCACATAAGCCGCGCCGCGTTCAGAATATTTTGACAGTCCAGCAGCCAGCTCAAAACCGGTCAAGGGTTTTTTCTGGTTTTCCAGCTGTTGTCTGAGTGTGCGCAAGTACGTGTAAGCACCTGCACTATTGAGAATATTAAGATAAGATTTGACCGAGTCGGCTGCCGAATTAAAGCTTTTAACTTCATGGCTCAGCCCTTCATCACGAGACAGCGGCACCAACCCACAACCTTCGCGGTAGCACCATTGACCGAAATAATTATTCGCTTCGATCGCAAAGCGCGAAACTCCCCAGGCCGTTTCGTTTGCCGCCTGCGCTAGCGCCAGGGATGGCGGAATCACGTTCACCTTTTTCAGTAACGGTTTGATCGATGCCTGCTTATCGGTCGCATCGTAGGCCACAGAATACTGTCCTGCGAGCCGCTCCAGCCAATACGCCTGATCAGTTGTAATATGCCCCGTCTTCTGCAGCTGACGATAGATAGCGATCAACTTCGCCCGCTGTTGTAGAATTTTGTGGTTTTGCTCCACTATCAAGGGGTACAGGAAATCGATAAAACTCTGTTTGCGGCTCTCAGTATCAGAGATAGCAGCAAAATCGGGGGGGCTGGTTTTGTCAGAGCCCCGCTCAGTGCGCAAAGAGTGATACCACAGCCCTAAAAACAGCATGGAAAACAAACAGATAACTATGAATAAATTACGCTGGAAGCGTGTTGGCTGTTGCGTTGAAGTCGTCATACTAAAAACAGGCTCACGAATGGACGCAAACTACGAGCAAACTAATAGCTCCGCGTCGCGGTCACCTGTTATATACCATAGAAAAATATCAGACGTGTTTTTTTCTATAATCATCAATCGCAGCATTGATCGCATCTTCGGCCAGTACCGAGCAATGGATCT
>CAYRNH010000050.1:0-13162 GCA_964425515.1 uncultured Thiotrichaceae bacterium
TACCTTCGAAATAACGCACCGGACGCTGGCAGACATACAGATCCAGCTCCTGGCGTAGCGTGACATTGAGTGAGCGTATGCCACCACCCACAGGCGTGGTCAGCGGGCCCTTGATCGCGACCAGATAGTCCTTGATCGCTTCCATGGTTTCATCAGGCATCCAGGTATTCTCACCATAGACAGTATTGGCCTTTTCGCCGGCGTAGATTTCCATCCAGGCGATTTTTTTCTTGCCACCGTAGGCTTTTTCCACTGCAGTATCGACCACAGAACGCATCACCGGCGTGATATCAACGCCAATGCCATCGCCTTCGATAAAAGGAATAATGGGATTGTTCGGGACGTTCAGCGAATTATCAGCATTGGCGGTGATTTTCTCGCCATTCGCCGGAAGCTTGATTTTTACAAAGGCCATCGGGTGTTCCTGTCACTTAAATAGATAAATGACAGGACTATACATCAGGCAACCCTAATACTGTAGCCCCGTTTTTGGGATAGGTTTAATCCGCAGTGACAAATCCAAATACCGCTGCACTCAACTGAGTTTTGAGAATTTTTTCAATACTGGTGCGCAGACGCGCATTGAGCTGATCCGGTCGGCTCGCAGACACTTTTAACGGCCAGGACTTCTGACCACGCACGGTACCATCGGGCGATTCCAGTTGCAGGTTCATTGTGCCACGTTGCCAGTACCAGCCTTGCTGCTGGAAACCGGGCTGAGCATCAACATCGAGCACAAGTCGATATCCAGAAGCAGCATGCGTGGAAACAAAACCGGCTTGCGCCATGGCACCGCGCAGAATCTGCGTCAGCCCGCCCACAGTATCCTGCTTCACGACCGCCTGCATATGTAAGGCGCTCAGCGCTGTTTGCAAGTTCGTGGTCAACTCGGTCTGGCTCCATCTGGACGGCATGCCACGGCCATTGAGGTCAATCACCTTCAGCGTTTTCTGCAATGCCTCGCGCTGCTGCTGACTGGTCATTGCACCTTCGATGTCAGCCACCTTGAGCAGACTGTCATGCTCAGACTCTGCTTTTTTGAGCTGTAAGCTGGTCTCATTATCCAGACGTTCGATTTCGCTGCGAATCGAATTACCTGCCTGATGCCGATCAAGCACCGCGAGCGCGTAGTACGTACGATCATCCGGATTTTGCCACTGTTCAGCGATACGCGCACCATCAATCAGCTTGTCGGTGCTGACATTGATCTGTGAATTAATACGCTGGTTGCTGTTCACCGACTCCACGCCGTTGGCTCTGTGCGATTGCACATCCTGCGTTGTGGTTGCCGATTCGCGAATCCGCAGTTCAAACACTTTAGCCAGATTCGCCTGTGCGCGTTTTTGCGCAGTTTCCGCATCCGATGCCGAGCCACTGGCAACCACATATTGTGAATTAGGATAGGCCGAAGATTCGCCATTGAGCCAGTCTGGCTGTTTTGCATTGACTATCGACGCAGTCGGCAAACAGGCGCTGAGAAAAATACTGGAAAATAAAATCAATTTGTAGGCGTTGGGAAATAGGCCTTTGGTCATGGTCTGTATCCTGATCTGAATCATGCTGACGAATGTTTATTTTGAGTTTGCAGCAATCACCGGTACTGGCGCAATCCAGCGTTTGCTCAGTAACTGGCGTTGCCCGGATTTGACTGTCACTGTCTGGTCGATACTGTCGACCACGCGCCCGGCAGAATTCACCATTTCTATATGAACAATGTGCTGACCCTCGGGCAGAAGCAAACGCGCCACTTCAATTTCCTGCGGCAATGTTGTCCAGCTACGAGTATCGGCACGTTCGGTAGCCATATTGGTAACAGTCATTAACAGGCCGGCAAGTCCGCCCTCTTTTTTCTCGACTTCTTTCTGTGTTTTGTGTTTAACCACAGCGCGCGCGATGGCTCTGGCAGTAATGCCAGCAATATCATTTTTGAGTGCTGAACGTGCAAGTGCATCGATGTTTTCCACGGGCTGCATCGACTGTTGCTGATTATCCACATCAACCTGGGCGCGCATCAAAACAGCTGGTGGCTGTTTGTATACTGGCAAGGCAATACGCACCGTGTTGCTAATTTTATCGGCAAACGTCTGGATAATGTTTTCGCCGCGCTGGGGCGCAAGCCCATTACCAAGAATCACAACGACTTCACCAATACCATTACCAATGCTTGCCGGTTTAAAACGAGTCAGTTTGAATGCCTGCTTCATCTGTCTGTACTCATTGTTCAGTCCTTCTTCGGCAAGCAAACGCAAATAATCCTGCTTCACGATCAGCGGTGTATTCAGGCCAATACGATCGTGCGCAGAACGGTAAGCCTGGTACGCCTGACGATACGATACTAATGCCTGGTCGTTTTCGCCGAGCATTTCGTAAATGATGCCGGACAGATAACGAACAAACGGGTCTTCCTCTGGTTGATCACCCCACTCTCGCATTTTCACAGCAGCCTGCAACATTTCCACGCGCGCATCGTACAGGCGACCAAGCTGTATATAATTCATCGCCATGTAGGCATGCAACAACACCTGTTCATAGCGATCACCCTTATAGGCACGCATGGTATCGTTCACAGTGACAGCGCCGAGCTGTTCACTAACACTGACGCCATAGAGTTCTTCGATGCGTTTCTTGGCCTTCTCGAATGCTTTATTGCTAGCTTTATAATCGCCTGTCAGACGCCGCAACATACCCTTGTTGAGTTCAACAAGCGCATCATTGTCATCAGGCATTTGCTCAACCAGACTTCGCGCCGTGTTCACATCACCCGCAAGCAAACTGCTTCGTATCGTCCGGGTTTTCTGACCATAGGTAACACAGCCACCGATGGCGAGACAACAGCCCAGCACTCCGGCAAACATCAGATAAAAACGAAACTTGTGCTTCGCCTGGTCCTTCAACATGATCTGGAGTGCTCTTTGTCTGATCTACCAGCGAATACCACTTTTCTGGATGGTTTTTTTAATTTTCTTCTGGCCGATCCATACTTTTCGATTAGTGGCCAGATCAATCAGATTCAGATCTATCTGATAAAAACGCGCCTGCTCGCCACTCGTTGCATCAACAATCGAATTGATACTGCCCTGAAGCATAAAGTCAGCACCGGTCTCCTGGCCCATTGCCTTTCTCGTGGCTTCCGATGCATTTAAATCCTGGTCTTTACGCTCACTGCGTATTTCCTGACGTTCACCTGCAGAGGCAACAAAATTAACGTCACCAGAATTGATCAGCTCACGTTCGATATCAGAAATGAAAGTGCGCGTGTTAATGTGCTCATGGCTGAGATTGCGCACCGATCCCACAATCACTGTTGGTGGCTTGCCTTTCTTTCTGGTGAAATTTGATAACCAGTTGCGAGAAAGCACATCCTGCACCATCTCCTGCGCTACCAGTCTGGAGTCGGTATCGTTCCAGTTGCCGCTCAGGTCGGTCACCTTATTGGCATCCACACGGGTGACACTTTGACCACAGGCAAACAGCATACTGCTGGCAAACAAAACAACAAAAAGCCTGGTAAGTTTTGAGAGTTTTAAAAATGACATAAGCGGCTCCGATCTTTACTGGTTATTAAACATTTATAAGATGCGACTAAATCCTTATGGTTATTAGCCCTGTCACGCGACTATAGGACAAATCACAGCCCAATTGACATGAAATTCGCCACAATTTTCGATTTTAGATATAAATTCAGCTCTCTGGTTGCGCTCTGAGGTGCCAGCAGGTATCTTGCCGCCATGACACACATCGACACCCTGTTGCAGGCGCGCTGGCTGATTCCGATCAACCCGGCGCGCGACTGTCTGGAGCATCATACGATCGCGATTGATGATGGTCGGATCGTAGACATCCTGCCAGACGATCAGGCGATATTACAATACAGCGCAAAAAATCACATCGCCTACCCAGAGCATGCGCTGATGCCAGGCATGATCAATTGCCACACGCACGCTGCGATGAGTCTGTTTCGTGGACTCGCAGATGACCTCGCACTGATGGACTGGCTGCAAAATCATATCTGGCCCGCAGAACAGAAATGGGTCAACGAAGCTTTTGTCCACACCGGCACCGAACTGGCCATCGCCGAAATGCTGCGCTGCGGCACCACCTGTTTTAACGATATGTATTTTTACCCCGATGTCAGCGCGCGCGTGGCCAGACGTGTTGGTATCCGTGCCTGCATCGGTCTGATCGTGCTGGATTTTCCCACGGTCTGGGCGAGCAATGCTGACGAATATATAGAAAAAGGCACGGCGCTACGTGATCTGTATCGCGATGATGCACTAATCCGCACCGCGTTCGCCCCCCATGCGCCGTACACCGTCTCGGATGCACCCCTGCAAAAAATCCGTACCCTGGCCGACGAACTCGATGTGCCGGTGCACATGCACGTGCACGAAACCGAGTTTGAAGTTGCTGATGCCGTGAAGCAATCGGGCAAACGTCCGCTGCAGCGTTTACAGGAACTGGATATGCTGTCTCCAAACCTGCTCGCGGTGCACATGACACAATTGCTCGACAGCGAAATCACAGCGCTGGCAGCCGCCGGCAGCCATGTGGTGCACTGCCCTGAATCCAATCTCAAACTTGCCAGCGGTTTCTGTCCGGTAGCAAAGCTACTCGCTGCCGGGGTCAATGTTGCGCTCGGCACCGACGGTGCCGCGAGCAATAATGATCTCGATATGTTTGGCGAAATGCGCACCGCCGCATTGCTCGCCAAAGGCGTAGCGAACGATGCCACCGCGCTGCCCGCGCATCAGGCGCTGGAAATGGCCACTATTAATGGAGCCCGCGCACTGGGAATTGACAGCTTCACCGGCTCGCTGGAAGTTGGCAAGCAGGCTGACATCATTGCGGTTGATCTCAGCGCTATCGAAACCACACCGATGTTCGACCCGATATCGCACCTGGTGTACTGCACCGGTCGAAACCAGGTCAGCGATGTCTGGGTGGCGGGTAAACATCTGATGAAACAACGCGTCCTGACTTCGCTGGATATTGCTACAATACGCACTGCAGCACGAGAACTGGCAGCTCGTATAAACGAATAAGCCGCACAGACCGAACAGCCATAATTAGACAAATACATCATCATGCAGAATCAGAGCAACGTCGATCATTCCGAAATCCAGAAATTCGAGGACCTTGCCTCGCGCTGGTGGGATCGCGAAGGCGAATTCAAGGCGCTGCACGACATCAATCCTATTCGACTCAATTTCATCAACACCGGCAGCCCGCTCGAAGGCAAACGCGCGCTCGATATTGGCTGCGGTGGCGGCATTCTGAGCGAAAGCATGGCGCGCAGCGGCGCCCAGGTCACCGGCATCGACATGGGCAAGGCGCCACTGTCAGTGGCGGGACTGCACGCGCTCGAAGACGGTCTTGAAATCGATTACCAGCAGATCACTGCCGAAGCCATGGCCGCTGCACAGCCCGGCGGTTTTGAGCTGGTCACCTGCATGGAAATGCTGGAGCACGTGCCCGAACCCGAATCTATCGTACATGCATGCACTACGCTGGTGAAACCCGGTGGCGATGTGTATTTCTCCACCATCAATCGCAACCCGAAAGCCTACGCGCTCGCCATCGTCGGCGCCGAATACATCATGAAAATGCTGCCACGTGGCACGCATGACTACAGCAAGTTCATCAGACCGTCCGAGCTGGATATCTGGGCACGCGCTGCCGGACTTGAGCTGGTCGCGATCTCTGGCGTCAGCTATCAGCCGGTCACCGGCATGTTTCGCGCCAGCCGCGATGTGTCGGTGAACTACATGGTGCATTATCGTCGCCTGCTGGAAAACTAGTATGGGCACAATCCGTACCGTGCTGTTCGATCTGGACGGCACACTGGTCGATACTGCCCCGGACATGGCAGCCGCACTCGACAAACTCTGCATAGAACAAAAGCATCCCGTATTGCCTTTTACACAGGTGCGACCGTACGTTTCCAACGGCAGCGCCGCACTGGTAAAGCTGGCCTTTGGCGATGACATCGACGACGCGCATATGGAGTTTCTGAAACAGCGTTATCTCGAACTGTACGCACAGAACATTGCGCAGAAATCAAAACTGTTCGCGGGTACTGAAACAGTCCTTAAACACCTGGAAAGCAATAATCTTAACTGGGGTGTGGTCACCAACAAACCAGGCTTCCTTACCCTGCCATTAATGAAAAAGCTAAAACTCGAGCAACGTGCCGCCTGTATCGTCAGTGGCGACTCCACCCCGAATCGCAAACCGCACCCCGAGCCCATGCACTATGCCTGTAAGTTAGCAGGTAGTAATGACGATGAATGTGTCTATATCGGTGATGCAAGACGCGATATCGAAGCAGGTAATAATGCCGGCATGAAAACCCTGATCGCAGGCTACGGTTATATCGGTGACTGGGAAGATGTCGCGGACTGGGGCGCGGATGCGCAAATAGATAAACCGGAAGACATTCTGTTACACATTTGATATCTATCGTCCGTCAATAAACGCAAATGGGCGCAATACGCCGCAGGTACGCAAACAACACATTCGCGTTTATTTGCGTTCATTAGCGGACTAACTGCTTTTTATTTCCAGATAGCGACGGTAATCTTCCACTCGGTCAATGTCCCAGCAGGTTTCGAGTTCTTTGTAGCGCAGGGCCTGGGCCACGATATTGCCACGCGTTCTACGCAACACCTGCGAACTTCCCCAGGGCACTGACAAAAACACTTTATCGAAATGATCGCGCATCGCGATCAGTACATAACCCCCGTCCTCTGCGGGCACGATAACCACCTCATGTGTTTCCAGAGTATCGAGCGCGTGCGCTACCGTATCCGCATCGAGTGCGGGCGCATCGGTGCCGATCAATGCCACTCTGTCGTAATTTTTCAGCGTAACAGAAAAGGCATGCGACATGCGCGCACCCAGATCGTGTCCCTGTTGCAAATGCAGGCTGATATTGTTTTCGCGCGCACAATGCTGAAACAATTCATGCTCCATGTCCGATGCACACCAGAGCTGAACATCAAACTGGTCAGATTGACCATACTGATGCATACACAGCTCGATAAGCTCCTGCTGCAATGCGGTTGCGGCCTCCACACCGATATCAGGAATCAGTCGTGTATTGACCTCGCCAGCAACAGGTGCTTTGGCAAAAATAATGAGCAGGCTGCGCACAGGCATCAACGATACAGTTTTTCAAGTCGCGCGGGCGAAACACCAAAAACATAGAGCGCGCGCAGCCACCACATCAGCATAATTGTTTTAAAAGTACCGTGCTGCCGCCAGCGACGACTCGATGTCACCACCTGTTGCTTCATACGCACGGGTGAAGACAGTTTGCGCAGCGCCTTGCTCAGCGCAACATCTTCCATCAAAGCAATCTCAGCGAATCCGCCCACTTCATTAAATAATGAACGCGAAACAAATATCGCCTGATCACCTGTCGCCACCGAAGTCAGTCGTGAACGCAGATTCATCATGCGCTCAATAATCCGAAACATAAAACGATCACCTGACAAACGCACATTGAACCATCCCCACGAATGTTCGACACCTTTTAGAAAATCCACTACATTTTCAGGAAGCACGGTATCTGCATGCAGAAACAACAAGATCTCTGCCTGTGAACAGGCCGCACCTGCATTCATTTGCAACGCACGTCCTCTGGGAGAAACGATGACCTGATCTATGTACTGACGAGCGAGCTCGACACTGTTATCACTGCTGCCGCCATCGACCACGATAATCTCGTACTCACCAGACTGAGTTTTTTTTATATTTTGCAACCGACCCGCAATCTGATCTGCTTCGTTCAGCATCGGCATGATGATCGAGATTTTCATTCAAGCAGCAATATTATGTCAGCGAACCGCCACAGGATGAGCCCTGCCCTGCAGTGCAGCCGTAACAGTGATCCATGACCACAATTTCCTGGCCTTCAAAATCAAAGTTTAGCAAATCACGCAAATGCGCCTTACCTTTGCCAAATTGTGATTCAAGGCCAAGCATCTGATTAAAGTCACAGTCATAAACAAAACCCTGCCAGTCAACACTGATCAGTGTTTTGCACATAACACCGTCCAGATTACCCGGCTGGTAAGCATCCTTGAGCAACTGCATGTATTCAGCGAATAATCCTTTTGACAGCAGCGTGCTGCCAAAACGTTTGATCGGCATATTCGTTATGGTGAACAGATTATTGAATCGAATATCATATTTCTCGGCCAGAATTTTTTTATAGTCTCGTTCCAGCGCATGTTGTTCGGGTGGCAGGTTTGTTCCCTGTGGATTGTAGACCAGGCTCAGCGCCAGCGACTCATCAATACCATAGCCCTGCGCATTAAGCTGATGCAGCCCACGAATACTGGTATCAAACACGCCTTCACCACGTTGCGCATCCACATTTTCCTGCAGATAACATGGCATTGACGCAACCACATCCAGTTTTTTTTCTGCAAGGAACGGTGCCAGCCATTCATATCCCGGTTCCGACAGGATGGTCAGGTTACAACGATCAATCACGTGCACCTGACGTTCGCGTAAAGCAGACACCAGTTCACGAAAATGCGGGTTCATCTCTGGCGCGCCGCCGGTAAGGTCTACCGTTTTGATTGCATGCGCATCGACAAAATCCAGCACGCTATCAATAGTATCGCGCTGCATGATTTCTTTACGACGTGGACTGGCATCGACATGGCAGTGCAAACATTGCTGATTGCAGAGATAACCGAGATTAATCTGCAGTGTTTCGAGCTTGCCACGTTGAATGTGTGGAAAATCAGATGGGGTCAGGTATTGTAGTGTACTTTTCATTTCTTCATATTCATGGCAACAGCCGATGCAACCATTTTACGACCGTTTTTGTTTTAGCACTATAAAGTGCCGGGCTAAAATAAGCACCGGCTGCACGTTTACTGATTTGTGCGTAACTGGGATAAGCATGCACCAGTGCGGTTATTTTAGAAAGTTTAATTTTTTCATGCATCGCTAATGCTAATTCGTGGATCACATCACCCGCGTGCGGGCCCACAATCTGAACGCCCAGCAAACGACCTTTATGCACAATCAGTTTGGCGAATCCGGCTGTTTTATGTTCTGCAATCGCTCGGTCCAGCGCAGCCATTTCAAATCGCACCGTGCTAGAACCGTCGATGTTCGCGGCATCGCTTTCGCTAAGGCCAATCTGCGCACATTCGGGATCGGTATACACCACCAGCGGAATAGCCTGCTGACTAATCCGTTTCGGCAACTTAAATACAATATTCGCAATCACCACCCCTGCCTGCAATTCTGCGACATGCGTCAATGCGAGCTGTCCCGTGACATCACCACAGGCGAAAATATGTTTTACCGAGGTCTGCATGCGCGCATTCACTTCAACTCCGCGTTGCGAATAGCTGACACCGGCGCGCTCCAGGCCCAGTCCTTCAACCACCGCGCGGCGCCCGGTGGCAACGAGCAGGCTGTCGCCGCGAAGACTCTGACCATTGGCCAGCTCGACATGTATTGTCGCCTCGTGCTTCGATACTTTACGTACTGCACTACTGGTGTAAATTTCAATACCTTCCTGCAGCAGTACTTCACTCAGTGTCGCCGCCATATCCTTGTCCATGGTCGGCAACACACGTTCAGCCGCTTCGACCAGCTTCACCTTGCAGCCCAGCCTTGCATAGGCCTGTGCCATCTCGGCTCCGACCGGCCCTGCGCCGAGTATCACCAGTGTTTCGGGCAAAGCAGGCAGACTGAACATGTTTTCATTGGTCAGATAATCGATCTCGGCCAGACCTTCGATCGGCGGCACAAAGGGCGCTGAGCCAGTGGCGATGACGAATTTTTTCGCGCGGATAATCTGGTCGTTAGCCACAACACTATGCGCGTCTTTGAACTGCGCCTCGCCCGTAATCACTTCACAACCCAGCGACTCAAAACGTTCACGGCTGTCGTGCGGCTGTATGGTATCAATAGCGCTTTGCACCGTAGCATTGACGCGCTCGATATCAACCACCGGAGGCGCAGTCGTGATGCCGTAGTCATGCGACCTGCGTACGGTCTCAGCCACCTGTGCCACTTTCAACAGGGCCTTGCTCGGCACGCAGCCATAGTGCAGACAATCGCCTCCGGGCTGTGGGTTTTTTTCGATCAGCACTACATCCAGACCCAGTTGCGCAGCGACACTTGCCACGACCAGGCCGCCAGCACCACCACCGATAATCACCAGATCGCGTATTCGATGTTGTGTTTCAGACATTGCGTGTCACACCCGAGCTTAACTACACAAATTGTACAAACAAAAAAGGCTGACAGTGTCAGCCTTTTTTGATTTACCTGGTACTGAAAATCAGAGAACTTTACCCATCAGCGCAAAGGATTTGACAAAAGCACCGGCCAGGCTCGGATCTTTGATCATGGTTGCATAATCACCTTTCAGGAATCGCATTTTTCGCGATGTGTATGCAATACCTAACTGCATCAAGCCTGGCGGCTTGGCTATCATCGATACCCAGTTCTCTTTGGTAGCACGGATATCCCATTTAATCTCTTCATCGGGTCGATCACCTATCGAAACGACTTTGCCATCTTCAATAGTCATCACAAAAGCGGGGGTAGGCTCACCTTCAAAACCGAAAGCCACCACCGAACTAAAGCCTGCCTGCTTCAAAGTATCGATAATTTCCTTGTCAGCATTCCAGGTATCCATGTATGCCTTACTCCATTCACCAGAGAATATCTCCGCCATTTAATAGCCCTATATTTTGATTTCCACAAAAGATCGTCCATGGAGTTTCCATGAAATCCATAGAATTGTCAAAACGAGTATAAGCTAATATACTGATATTTATCTAATTTTCACTTTTTATTTTGAAAATAATAAGCGCCATGAACAACTCTGATGGCTAACTCTCAGTTTTTCAAAGCATTGCTGACATAAAGCAATGCACGCGACACTGTAAATTATAGTGCTACGGGTTAATCCCAGGGCTCAAATCAAAGGACTTGTATCCCGAAAAAACAAAAAGCCCCCATAAGGGGGCTTTTGTATTTGGCGGAAAACTCGGGATTACAGATTACTTCCGTGTAATCTGCCCTTCGGGCCGCACTTCGTGCGTTCAAAATCGCTCCCGGCGATTTTGTCGAACCGAAGGGGTCCGAATCAAATCCTCACACCCCACAAATAACAAAGCCCCCAAAAAGGGGGCTTTGTTATTTGGCGGAGAGCGAGGGATTCGAACCCCCGGACCCTTTCGAGTCAACGGTTTTCAAGACCGTCGCTTTCGACCGCTCAGCCAGCTCTCCAAAATCTATCATTAACTTTAAGTACACCATCCCTGGCAAGTTCATCATTGCTCAAGCGACGGCATCCGTCGCGTTACTCCGGGGCCTCCTGCCCTTCGCCCTTCGGGCCAGCTGATGACAAGCAAAAGCGGCACCGGCGCAAAGGCGGGTATCATACTAGAAATCCTCAGCGATTCAATTTATAACAGCACAAATACATGAGAAATGTGCCAGCAGGAATAGTGGGCCGGACCTGTAGATATGATTTCTGCCTGATAAACCATATACTTATGATACTCATACTCTGGCAATAATATCGCTTTCGATATAAATAAACATGCATAAAGCGTTGTTTATCAGTTAGTTATTTTAAACGTAGGTTGTATATCTCAATGTCAGCTAAAAAATCGACCAACACAAATGCCCTGCTTGAATCAGTGATCGAAGCTGTCGAGAACCCATTTGTCGTCATTGATAACAATTACACAATCATTGCCTGTAACAGCGCTTATCACACAGCGTATGGAGTTTCAGCCAAGGAGATTATTGGACAGAAATGTCACAAGGTATCGCACCACTCAGACCTGCCCTGCCATTTGAACGGCGAAGATTGTCCTCACAAAAAAGTATTCGAGACCGGTAAACAGCATGAGGTTCTTCACACTCACTACGACCACAACAATGAAGAAGAGCATGTGCGCATCAAGGGTACACCCATCCGAACTGACGACGGCAAGCTGTACCTGGGTGAAGCGGTTTTCCCGTTGGCAAAACCCGAGGAGCTGGGCTGTGACGAACAGCGCATGCTGGGCCGGTCGACCGCCTTTCTCGCCTGCGTCGATGAAATGGCAGGCGCTGCCAGTTCTGACGCCCCGGTGCTGCTGCTAGGTGAAAGCGGTGTCGGCAAAGAACTCGCAGCACAGTTCATACACAAAAAATCCGCCCGCTCAGCGGGGCCATTTATTGCCATCGACTGTACCACCATCCCGGAAGGCATTTTCGAAAGCGAATTATTCGGTCACGAACGTGGCGCTTTCACCGGTTGCATTGGTCGCCGATACGGCCTGATCGAAAGTGCAGAAGGTGGCACCCTGTTCCTTGATGAAGTTGCCGAGATACCGCTCGCGATTCAGGGTCGATTATTACGCGCACTGGAAACCGGCTTTTATCGTCGACTGGGAGGTCGCGAAGATATGCATGTAGATGTGCGCATCATGTGCGCAACACATCATAATTTACGCGCCATGATCGAACAGGGCAGCTTTCGTGCCGATCTATATTACCGTATTGCTGGCATTTTGATTGCCATTCCACCTTTGCGCGAACGTGGCGATGATATAGCATCACTAGCCAATGCACTTGTTGCCAAAAAATGTGACCACAATGGCCAACCTTACAAAATTACGGAGGCCGGTATTGAATTACTCAAACAATATTATTTCCCCGGCAATATTCGTGAACTGAAAAATATATTGCAGAAAGCTATTTCTCTATCCAGCTCCGGACTCATTACACCCGACCTGCTAAAGTTTGATGCTATTGAAAATGTCTATAATAACAATTTAGCCTCCGAACGCAGTAACAGACAAAAGACACGCAAGACGCCCCCCTCGACCAACCGCTCGATCAGCGAAGTTGAAGCAACACATATTGAATCATTGCTGCATCAATATCATGGCCACCGCGCCAAAGTCGCCGAAGTGCTGGATATCAGTGCGCGTACACTGTATCGCAAGCTCAAACGATATAACCTGACCCATGTCGGCAAACATTGAGCATGACACAATAAAAAAGGCCCGGATGTCCGGGCCTTTTTTATTATTTAAACACTACTAACTCAGTTTCTTGATACCAAGCAACTTGAGTACATATTTCTCGTACAATGGCTCGGTACTGCCTTTTTTCATTTTGC
>CAYRNH010000051.1:0-2852 GCA_964425515.1 uncultured Thiotrichaceae bacterium
CCGTCCGCATCGGTGTCAAAATACGCCAGGGCTCTATCGGCCTGAATCAGGCCATAACCGGTTCTATTATCAAAACCTGTCGCACCCATATCGATAGCTGTAAATTCCAGGGCCTGATAAATATCATCCGGCGTTAAGGTGCTGACATAGGATTTGAGTAAAGCGGCGACGCCTGCTGCGTGAGGCGTTGCTGCAGAGGTACCAAAAAAGTTGGGGTAGCCATCACCTTCGTAATCGGAGCCAAAAAACGTATTGTTTCCACCGTCCGGCGCAACAAAACAGGGCCTTTTGCGTACTTCATTAACCGGGTTACCTGTGGCGTCGAATAAAATACTCAGACCACCATAGGAAGAAAAATATTCTGCGCTCGGCGGCGATACACCATAAGCAGGGGTCTGGGTGTAACGTGCAGCGCCCACACCGCAACCACCGCTCGCAATGGGGTGGCCATAAGACGTACTGCTATTGGTTGCGTATTCGTCGATTGTCATATTGCCAAAATACACCAGCTTTATTCGACCCGGATCCGGACCTGAAACTTTCTCGATCGCTATCTGATAACTCACCGAGCTGCTTGATGTATTGGTATAGGAAAACACTTCTACCGCATCACCACCGATGTTATTGGTAGTTGCACCTGTAATTGGGCGCCCGTTGGCAGCGAGTGGAAGTGGATATAAAAGAATATCCATATCGGTTTGTGCGCCGGGTGCGCCGCTGACCGAGTAAAAAGGACTGTCCCATTGCAGAACGAATACCACCTGACTATTCGCCGGTATTGTTACCTGCATTAAAGTATCGGTGCCCGTTCCCGGATCAAAATCATGGCGCACACTGTTCGGTGAAAAACCTTTTACTCCAGAATTGCGGAATACCGATTCATAACTTTTTCTGGCGTCGTTTCCTGCTGCAGAAAAATATGATACGCCCATACCTTTGACCGTATCTACTGCCTGAGCAACAACACCATCCTGAAACATCGGCTCTGCATAATAGATGACATCGTCAGCGATCACATTCGCATGCGCCTGCGTTGCCAGCGCCACAATACCATTCGCAAAATCCGCGGTACCGTTATAGGCGGTATAAAATGCCTGGCTCGCACCGGGTGCAACATCGTGCACGATTTGCATCATGGCGCGGCCTTCATCTGTGCCCGAGGTGCAACCGGTTTCATCCTGTAGCACGGTGACATTGGCGGGTAAGTCCCCGCTGGTCACATCTGCTGCAGCTCCACCTTTGCAGTTATAGCTATCCGAAAGTACGCCGACAACCACGCCGCTGCCATCGGTTGCAAATGTGCTGCGTGCAATATCGGAGGCCTGCGCGATGTCACCCTGACTGGTCACCACGCCAGCGCTTTTTCTGGCCATGACAGCACGTGCAAATCGCAATTGTGTCAGTGCCGCTGCCTGTGGCAGAGCACTAATAGGCAAATAGCCGGAGACATAACGACCAGATGCCGAGAGATGATTCATGCCCAGCTGTTGTAATGATGTCTCCAACGCCTTTACATCACCTGAGGCAACCGCATCGATGAGCACGTCGTTATTGTGTAGTCGTACCAGCTTACTGCTCGGCTTGAACGCCGCGGCATGCTTTGCTGTAGCATATTCCTTGTGCTCAAAATGCAGCCTGGCGAGCCTGTATCCGATTTTCCACATCGGCCCGGTTCTGCCGTATGGGTCTTTACCGTGCACGGCACTGCTTGCCAGCACTGCGGCCGAGCTGGAGCGGCTACTTAATAACGGCTGGGCGGCCGCTGCCCCTCCCATTGTGCACAGCAGCACCAGACCAGCCATATATCCGTATCGTTTTTTCATCATCAAAGTGTTTTAGCAATTATCATGCAAGTAGAGTCAACCGACTGATTTATATAGAGATATAATGCACACGCCGGTTCTGTTCGGCTGTGATGCCAGCAAACTGTAAGCATTCGCGACACGTATGCGGCACCTGCGAAAACACGGCTGAGAACAGACTATCATCCAATACGGGAATGCGGTAGAGCGGTGACTACCCTATAATAACGCGACTCCATCAACGCGCCAGATACATAAGCACTGCAATGAAACAGGAACAAACATCCAGACAGAAGGCCGATAAAAACCAGCCTCCCAAAAAGCCCATGAGTGACTTTTTGCTCGGGCTGATCATGTTCATCGTTTTTATTATTTTTATGGCTCTGTGGCTACACTTCAATCTGCCAGAAAAAGGTGAGCGGGTATCGAGCCTCAGTCATGCAAACCAGCTAGAGCTCGTCACAGCCAGTCTTGATGATAATTCGCTCATGACTCACACGGTTCTGGGTCGAGCACGACGTATTATTTCTTTTTAGACGGCCGCACCCAGTCTCGGATGGTTTTTTGCGAGGCTCTGCTCAGGGTCAGCGCATTGCCTTCAGCGTCCCTGGTAATGGTGCTGCCTGCACCGATAGTTGCATTCTCGCCAATAGTCACGGGCGCAACCAGCTGTGTATCCGAGCCAATAAAAACGCCATCCTTAATGATCGTTTTGTGTTTGTTAGCGCCATCATAATTACAGGTGATAGTGCCTGCACCAATATTCACATTCGCGCCGATTTCGCTGTCACCAAGATAGGTCAGGTGGCTGGCTTTGCTGTTTTTCCCCATCTGGGTATTTTTGATTTCAACAAAATTACCAATGCGACTGCCTTCGGCGAGACGCGTACCTGGACGAATTCTTGCGAACGGCCCGACCTCTACGTTTTTGCCAATGAACGCATCTTCTATGACTGAGTACGGTTTTATAATAGAGTCACAGGCAATAATGCTGTTTTTAATCACGCAGCCTGCGCCGATGGTAACGCCAGTTCCCAGGTTAACTTCGCC
>CAYRNH010000051.1:2952-12784 GCA_964425515.1 uncultured Thiotrichaceae bacterium
TCGGTCAGATAATATTCGCCCTGTGAATTGGCATTACCGATGCGTTTTATACAATCATTCAGATAACCCGCTCGCACTGCCAGTATGCCGGTATTTACTTCGCTGATTTTTTTCTGTTCCGCATTTGCATCTTTATCTTCAACGATGGCAGATACATTGTTGTTGCTGTCTCTGATAATTCGACCGTATCCTGCTGGGTCATCGAGCACAACACTCAACAAGGCGATATCATTGCCCTTTACATCGGCGATTAGATTTTCCAGTGTTCGGGTTTTTATCAATGGCACATCACCGTACAACACCAGCACGGTATCGTCTTTATCCAGCGTCGGGCTGGCCTGCTGCACTGCGTGTGCAGTACCCAGCTGTTCCGCCTGTTCAACCCAGCTGGCTTTAAAATGATTGCAGGCCTTCTTGAGCTGTTCTCCGCCGTAGCCATACACAATATGGATTGTATTCGCATTTAACTCACATCCGCGCCTGTAGACATGCTCGATCATCGGCATGCCCGCAATCTTGTGCAACACCTTGGGCAAACTACTTTTCATCCGCGTGCCCTGTCCGGCAGCGAGAATAATGACACTTAGCGACATGGTCCCGTCCATTTTACTGATGGTTGATTAACCAGATATCCGGCAGCAGGCAACAAAAAGGCCGGTATATCTTCATATACCGGCCCTGATTCTATCGCAAAGCCTGCTCGTATTCCTGCTATTGCTATTTTCTCTTTCTCAGCTTCTTGATGGTCTCGAGCTGCGCTATGGCTTCGAGCAGTTCTGCCTTGGCGTGAGCATAGTCCAGCTCTGATTTTTTGCCCTGCATTGCAGCCTCGGCGCGCGATTTGGCTTCCAGCGCTGCAGATTCATCAAGGTCATCTGCGCGTATCGCTGTATCAGACAATACCGTGACCACGTGCGGCTGAATTTCCAGAATGCCACCGCTGACATAAAACGATTGCACATCACCGTGCTGGTCGAGCACGCGCACCTCACCGGGTTTCAACCGTGTCAGCAATGGTGTGTGCCGTGGATGAATACCAACCTCACCCATTTCGGCCGGAGCGTAGACCTCGGTCACCGTACCAGAAAAAATACTGGTCTCGGCGCTCACGATGTCAAAATGCATAGTCATGGCCATCAATCAGTTCCTACTTCATGCCTTTGGCTTTTTCGACAGCTTCTTCGATACCGCCGACCATATAGAAAGCCTGCTCCGGCAGGTGATCGTACTCACCAGCAAGAATACCCTTGAATGCAGCCAGATTGTCTTTCATGCTGACATATTTACCGGGTGCGCCGGTGAATACTTCAGCAACGAAGAACGGCTGCGACAGGAAGCGCTGAATTTTACGCGCACGGGTGACGACCAGTTTGTCTTCGTCAGACAACTCGTCCATACCCAGAATCGCAATGATATCTTTCAGTTCTTTATAACGCTGCAAGGTACCCTGTACTGCACGTGCTACATCATAGTGTTCAGCACCAACAACATGCGGATCCAGAATACGCGAAGTTGAATCCAGTGGATCTACCGCAGGATAAATACCCAGTTCAGCAATCTGGCGTGACAATACCAGGGTTGCGTCAAGATGCGCGAAGGTCGTAGCAGGCGAGGGGTCAGTCAAATCGTCCGCAGGCACATACACCGCCTGGAAAGACGTAATCGAACCGGTACGCGTCGAAGTAATACGTTCCTGCAACACGCCCATTTCTTCTGCCAGAGTCGGCTGATAACCTACCGCTGATGGCATACGACCGAGCAAGGCTGATACTTCGGTTCCGGCCAGGGTGTAACGATAAATGTTGTCGACGAACATCAGTACGTCGCGGCCTTCATCACGGAAATGTTCGGCCATGGTCAGGCCGGTCAGTGCTACGCGCAGACGGTTGCCCGGAGGCTCGTTCATCTGACCATAGACCAGCGCCACTTTGTCGAGTACGCCGCCTTCCTGCATTTCGTAGTAGAAGTCGTTACCTTCACGAGTACGTTCGCCGACACCGGCGAACACCGAGAAGCCCGAGTGCTCGACCGCGATGTTACGAATCAGCTCCATCAGGGTCACGGTTTTACCGACACCGGCACCACCGAACAGACCGATCTTGCCGCCTTTTGCGATCGGCATCACCAGGTCGATGACCTTGATACCGGTTTCCAGAATTTCGGTTGCCGGTGACTGCTCTTCGAACGCAGGTGGTTTACGGTGAATCGGCATGTCTTTTTCAGCGCCAATATCACCCATATTGTCGATGGGATCACCGAGTACATTCATGATGCGGCCCAGGGTTTTCTGGCCTACAGGTACGCGAATGGCATCGCCCGTGTTTCTGACGGACATTCCACGACGCAGGCCGTCGGTCGAACCCATTGCGATCGCGCGTACTACGCCGTCGCCTAACTGCGCCTGGACTTCCATGGTCAGTCCAGCTTCGTCGAGCTTGAGTGCATCGTAAACCTTAGGTATGGAGTCCCGCGGAAATTCGACGTCGATAACCGCGCCGATAATTTCTACTACGCTTCCGGTACTCATGATGGTTTCCTCTTAAATACTTAAAATTTGTTGGTCCGCTAATAAACGCTAATAAACGCAAGTGGCTGTAAGGCCGTCATTGATAACAGAAGTCACATACTCTGAATCAATATATTTGCGTTTATTAGCGTTCATTTGCGGACTCCTAATAAAAAACTAAACCGCGGCTGCGCCACTTACGATTTCAGAAATTTCCTGTGTAATCGCGGCCTGTCTCGCCTTGTTGTAGATCGTCTGCAAATCTTTGATCAGGTCGCCAGCATTGTCGGTAGCGCTCTTCATCGCGATCATGCGCGCTGACATTTCGCTGGCCACGTTCTCGACCACGCCCTGATACACCTGTGATTCGATAAAGCGCATCATCAGGCCATCGATAATCGGTTTGGCTTCGGGTTCGTAAATATAATCCCAGTGATGTTCCAGCTCTTTATCAGCGTCGCCTTCGACCGGAATCAGCTGATGTACACAAGGCGTTTGTGTCATGGTGTTAACAAACTCGTTATGCACCAGAAACAGGCGGTCGATCTTACCTGCATCGTATGCGTCGAGCATGACCTTGACCGTGCCAATCAGTTTTTCCTGTGAAGGTGAATCACCAAGGTTTTCGGTATGTGCTACCAGATTACACTTGAATCGTTTGAAAAAGCCGCCCGCTTTTTTGCCAATAGCGCAGACATCAACTTCCACGCCTTTCTGGTCCCAGGCAATCATTTGCGCCACAGCAGCCTTGAACATGTTGGTATTCAGACCACCACAAAGTCCGCGGTCAGTTGACACAATAATAAAACCGACGCGTTTGACTTCTTCGCGCGTAGATAAATACGGGTGCTTGTATTCCGGGTGCGCCTGAGCAAGGTGCGATAACACTGACAGAATTTTCGCGGCATAAGGACGGCTGGCGGCCATGCGATCCTGCGCCTTGCGCATTTTGCTCGCTGCCACCATTTCCATAGCCTTGGTGATCTTCTGAGTATTTTTGATACTCTTGATCTTGCTTCGTATTTCTTTAGCGCCTGCCATTGTGTTATTACCCTGCTAACGCTGTTTTAGTAAACGCCAACGGCTTTGAATGCATCCAGTGCAGCGCGCATGGCGGCTTCGATGTCATCGTTATAATCACCGGTATCGTTGATCTGTTTTACCAGATCAGCATTGTTGCCGGTGATGTGCGCCAGCATGGCCGCTTCGAGCGCCACAACCTTGTTGGTCGGTACATCATCCAGGTAGCCTTCGTTAGCCATGAACAATGAGAATGCCATTTCAGCCACAGACAATGGTGAGTATTGCGCCTGTTTCATCAATTCAGTGACGCGCTCACCACGACCCAGCTGGGCGCGTGTCGTGTCGTCAAGATCTGATGCAAACTGTGCAAACGCAGCCAGCTCACGATACTGTGCCAGCGCAAGACGAACACCGCCGCCGAGCTTTTTAATGATCTTGGTCTGTGCGGAACCACCAACACGTGATACCGAAAGACCGGCGTTGATCGCAGGACGAATACCCGCGTTGAACAGATCGGACTCAAGAAAGATCTGGCCATCGGTAATCGAAATGACGTTGGTTGGTACGAATGCAGAAACGTCACCGTCCTGGGTTTCGATAATCGGCAAGGCGGTGAGCGATCCGGTTTTGCCTTTGACTTCACCGTTAGTAAATTTCTCAACATAGTCGGCGTTAACACGCGACGCGCGTTCCAGCAAACGGGAGTGTAGATAGAACACATCACCCGGATACGCTTCGCGACCTGGCGGACGACGCAGCAACAATGAAACCTGGCGATAGGCCCAGGCTTGCTTGGTCAGGTCATCATAAATAATCAGTGCGTCCTGGCCGCGGTCACGGAAATATTCGCCCATGGTGCAACCCGCATAAGGCGCAATGAACTGCATCGCCGCAGATTCCGCGGCGGTCGCAGCAACCACGATGGTGTGTGCCATCGCGCCACGTTCTTCAAGTTTGCGCACAATGTTCGCTACGGTCGATGCTTTCTGACCGATCGCCACATAAATACATTTCACACCAGTCTGTGCCTGGTTGATGATCGCGTCGATGGCCACTGCAGTCTTGCCGGTCTGGCGGTCACCGATGATCAGCTCACGTTGGCCTCGACCAACCGGCACCATCGCATCGATGGACTTCAAACCGGTCTGCACCGGCTGGTCAACCGACTTACGTTCGATAACGCCAGGAGCAATTTTTTCGATCGGGGCAGTTTCTTTCGCCTCTACCGGGCCTTTACCGTCAATGGGATTACCCAATGCGTCGACCACACGACCAAGCAGGCCTTCGCCGATCGGCACTTCAAGAATACGGCCGGTGCATTTGGCAACATCGCCTTCCGAAAGATGGCCGTAAGAACCCAGCACAACCGCGCCGACTGAATCGCGCTCCAGGTTAAGCGCCATGGCATAAGTATCGCCAGGCAGTTCGATCATCTCACCCTGCATGGCATCGGCCAGACCGTGGATGCGAAGAATGCCGTCGGTCAAACTAACTACGGTACCTTCGGTGCGTGCTTCAACTTTGGATTCAAAGTTTTCAATACGCGACTTGATGAGTTCACTGATTTCGGATGGATTCAGCTGCATGATAATTTCCTCTTAACGACCCAATGTGCTGGCCAGCGTGGCAAGTCTGGTTTTCATTGAACCATCGATAATAATGTCTCCGGCCTTGATAATAACGCCACCAAGTAACGACGCGTCAGTCGTTGTGGTGATCGTGACATCACGACCCGTTTTGTTTTTCAGCGCCTTCGCGATGCTCGTGCTTTGTTCGTCTGTCAGCGGGAACGCAGATGTGACCACGGCTTCGATGTGACCTTCGGCTTCTGCGCGATACTCTTCGTAAAGCTCAGCAACGGTCGGCAACAATGTCAGGCGATTGTTTTCCGCCATCAGCAAAACCATGTTTTTCTGTTCTGCATTAAGCTTGTCACCAACCACAGCCAGTAACAGTTCACCTTTTTGAGTTCTGCCCAGCTGCGGACTGGAAAGCTTTTCAGCCATGCTTGCGTCGGCAACAACAGCCGCCATTAACGCCAGCGCATCACCCCAGTCTGCAAGTTTTGCGGTCTGGGATGCAATCTGGTACACCGCGTTTGCATAAGGGCGTGCTGCCGTAGTGAGTTCTGACATGATTCAGTCCGTTACAGTTGCGCCGCAAGATCTTGCAGTGCGCTATTGTGTGCGGCTGCATTCACTTCCTGCTGCAGAACTTTTTCTGCTCCGGCAATTGCGAGCACGATCACTTCCTTACGAAGATGTTCGCGTGCACGATTCACTTCCTGCTCAATTTCAGCAGCAGCACCTGTTTTAATGCGTTCGGCTTCTGCTCTGGCTTCTTCCTTGGCGGCTTCTTCAATTTCTTTGGCACGTTTCTGCGCCATAGAAATAATGTCAGTGGCCTGCGTCTTGGCTTCCTTGATGTGTTCAGCAGCGCGTTTCTCGGCCAGCTCCTGTTCCTGCTGGCCACGTTCTGCTGCTGCCAGACCGTCAGCAATTTTTTTGCTGCGCTCGGCAAGTGCGTTTACCAATGGAGGCCAGATAAACTTGAAACAGAACCAGACAAACAGAAAGAAAGTGATCGACTGTCCGATGAGCGTTAAATTAATATTCATACGCTAGTCTCGTTGCGTTGTTGGATACGGTTCTTATGCAACAGCAAAGATAACGTAAAACGCCACGCCTACTGCGATCATAGGTACCGCGTCAGTCAAACCCATCATCAGGAAGAACTGGGTACGTAACAAAGGAATCAATTCGGGCTGACGCGCAGCGCCTTCCAGAAAACGTCCGCCCAGCACACCGATACCAATAGCAGCACCCAATGCGCCCAGGCCCATCATTATCGCACCAGCAATATAGAGTATCGCGGTTACTTCAGTCATTGTCTTCTCCTAAAAATTAAACTTTAAAAATTCGGTCAGTGGTCATCCGGCGTCTGATACGCCAGGTCCATATACACTACGGTCAATACCATGAAAATGTAAGCCTGCAAGGTGATAATCAGAACATGAAATATCGCCCAACCCAGCTGCAAAGCACCGCCGAACACGCCCATGGCTGCCCCCGCGCTGTACATTATTGCAATCAGGATAAAAATCATTTCGCCTGCGAACATGTTGCCGTACAGTCGTAGCGACAGTGAAAGCGGTTTCGCCAGCAGTGCGACGAACTCCAGCACAAAATTAAACAGGATAAAAATCGCCTGCACGAATTTATTGCTTGAGCTAAACGGGTGCAAAGTCAGTTCGGCAGCAAAACCACCAACGCCCTTGATTTTGATGCTGTAAAACAGCATCAATGCGAACACCGCCAGTGACATGCCAAATGTAGCGTTTGGATCGGTAGAAGGTACAACTCTGAAATAAACATGGTGCGGGTCCATGCCAAAAAATGACGCGCCCATGTGTGCAACAAGCTGCGGAATCCAGTCGACCGGGATCAGATCCATAAAGTTAATCAGGAATACCCAGACAAAAATCGTGAGTCCCATGGGTGCGACCATGGCGTTTTTGCCATTGAACGTGCCACGTACCGTGGAATCGACAAACTCGACCATCATCTCGACAAAATTCTGCATACCGCCAGGTACGCCCGTGGTCGCTTTTTTGGCTACTTTGTGGAACAGCCAGAGAAACAGCACGCCGAGGATAATCGACCAGAACATGGTATCAAGGTGTATCGCCATGAAGCCCATGGCCTTGGCCTCTGCTGCATCATGGGCAATACCCCAGCTGCCCGCGTGCTCATAACCTGCTGGAATTTTTCCATAGGTCATATTCTGCATGTGGTGCTTGATGTACTCGCTGGCAGTGAGGCCTTCCGCCGACATTATTTTTTCTCTTCGTTACTCTTTATATATGTATCCCGATTCCTGCCAGTATTAATTGCTGCAAGCAGAGCGGGCACCATGTGTACCAAAAAATAAGCCGCCAGTAGCGCGGCTGCGTTGACTGGTCTGATCATCACAAATACAGCGACGAACAGCGCACCAACCATAATCAATTTGTTTATTTCCGCCCAATAGAAACTGCGCAGGGCCTGGGCTGGCTGAGTGCTTCTGGCCGAAAACACTTTTAACGCAAACCAGCCGTTGCTCAAGCTCGCAATCATGCCGCCGATCAAGCCAGAATATGCGGCGGTCAGATCGTACAATAATAACAAGGCAGCTAGCACAATACTGGTGATTATCTGTGCAAGCACGAAACCAGTAACCTGTTTCGTATCCTCGGCGGCAAGCCGGGCTATTTTTGCTTCATCCATACAGCGGAGCCATGCAAAAACCTGTCGCAGCATTGCAACAAGCGGGCGGAATTATAAGGATAGTCCGATACTGGGTCAAGTCTCGTATGCCGGCATAAGCGTTTTCTATGCGGATTGAATATAAAGCCTTGAAGGTGATTTGGCTACTTAATTCTGGCCAGAATTCCGTCCAGCGCCTCCAGGCTACTATAGTGAATTTCCAGCACGCCTTTGTTTTTGCCCTGCTGGCGCAGACTGACCTGGGCACCGAGACGTTCGGCAAGATCGCTCTCGAGACGGGCAATATCAGCATCTTTTTTCTGTGCTTTTTTTACCGGTGGATTCAGACGGCGTTTTACCAGCGCTTCGGTTTCACGTACAGACAGCCCATTGCGCGCCACTTCACGTGCCAGCGTGCTCTGCGCATTACCATTGAGCCCCAGCAGGGCGCGGGCGTGGCCCATTTCGATAGCACGGGTACTGAGCAATTCTTTCACATCAGAATTCAGGTCCTGCAGGCGCAGCAGGTTGCTCACGCTGGCGCGAGAGCGCGCTACAGTATCAGCCACCTGCTGATGGGTCATATCAAATTCCGCGATCAGTCTTAGCAGCGCGGTAGATTCTTCCAGTGGGTTGAGGTTTTCGCGCTGGATATTCTCGATCAGGGAAACGGCGGCGGCTGTCTGATCATCAAAAACCTTGACCACCGCCGGGATTTTGCTGAGACCCGCAAGCTGGGCGGCGCGCCAGCGGCGCTCGCCAGCGACGATTTCAAAACGATTATCGGCCGCTGCGCGCACCACGATCGGTTGCACCACGCCCTGAGTGGCGATCGAATCGGCCAGCTCCTGTAAAGCGTCCTGATCAAAATGCGTCCGCGGCTGCCAGGTGCCGCGCTGGATCAGATCAACATCCAGTTCGCGCAGTTCGCTCGGATCCTGTGGCGTGGTCATCGCCTGCATGGCATCGCTGCCGGCCAGCAGGGCATTCAGACCCCGCCCCAGTCCACGTTTTTTTGGTGTTGCCATGGTGCTGTCTCCGTTGATCAGGCCGGAATACTGGTTGTGGTTTCGGTGTTGCGATAATTGCGCCGCAGCATTTCACCCGCCAGGGAAAGATAGGCGAGCGCGCCGCTCGAGGTTTTTTCGTAGAGCAGGGCGGGCAGGCCGTGACTGGGCGCTTCTGCAAGCCGCACATTACGCGGCACAATGGTGCGATAGACCTTGTCGCCAAAATGCTCAATCAGCTGCGCCGAAACATCGTTCGCCAGCGTGTTACGCGGGTCAAACATGGTGCGCAACAGACCCTCGACTCTAAGATTCGGATTCACTGTGCTCTGCACCTGCTGGATGGTATCCATCAGCGCGGTCAGACCTTCGAGCGCATAATATTCGCACTGCATCGGAATAATCACACCATCCGCCGCCACCAGTGCGTTCAATGTCAGCATATTCAGTGCAGGCGGGCAATCGATCAGCACATAATCATAATTATTGCGAATACTGGCAATCGCATCTTTCAGTCGATTTTCAGCATGGCCGCTGCGCATCAGACTGACTTCCGCCTCGGTGAGGTCTGCATTGGCCGGGAGTACGTCGATGCCAATATTATCCAGCGTGATCACACATTGGCGAATATCGTAGTCATTGAGCAATACATCACAGAAGGTTTCTTCCAGCGCGTGCTTGTCGACTCCCACACCCATAGTGGCGTTACCCTGCGGATCAAGATCAATCAACAGCACCTTGCGTTTGGTCGCAGCCAGCGATGCAGCCAGATTGACGCTGGTGGTGGTTTTACCCACCCCGCCTTTCTGGTTCGCCAATGCTAATACTTGCACCATATTAATGTGTCTGTGTGATTTCGAGTAAGTGTCGTTCAGCCGTCAGGCCCGCTATATATAATGTGTGTGACTGTTGCACGCAGTAGCCGGCCACCGTCAGGCGGGGGTCCGGCTTGCCCTGCATCACCAGTATTCGGGTGCCCGGGTGGTGCAGATGCCGAGTGCCAGCAACAATCACATCGCTGGCTGCGTAGGCGCGCGCAATCACGAGGTCAA
>CAYRNH010000052.1:0-12695 GCA_964425515.1 uncultured Thiotrichaceae bacterium
TGGTAGCGTGAATCAGGCAGGACGCCTGATTCAGGTTTGCGCGCAGGACAGCGCGAGATAAAAGCAATGAAAAATGAACAGTGAAAAGTGAAAAATGGGGAGCACCGATCAACCAGCTTGCGCCGGGATGGTGTTGTTTCTGATGATTTGCGTTTTTTTAACCCCCCCTTACAACTTGCCGTGTCACAGCGCTTCGGTAGCGGCGATTTGCCGGGAGCAAATCGAGTCTCGTGCGCAGGACGCGCATCGAGACGACGCGTGAGCGAAGCGCTGTGACACGGGAACCCCATGTGTTTTTTACATGGGGCAAGTTGTTGGGGCGTATTCCTTTGGTTACTTTCCTTGTACGAGCAAGGAAAGTAACTCGCCCGTGGGTGCGAGAACCCACATGCCACGATGCCTAATCGCATCAATGAATCAAAAAACATGGATCCCCGACAGAAACATTCGGGGATGACGTTATGTGGTAATTTGCAGGAATGGCGAATGCATGGGCGAATAGCCCACTACCACTCCCCCCTAACTATACAAGCGACAAAACAACGCCTTGATGTATTCGGTTTCCGGCATCGCCGGATGCACCGGATGATCAACTCCCTGTCTACCGCGTTCCAGTATCTGCAAATGTTTTTTTGCACTCTGTGCAGATTTTGCCAGGATGCGTTGCAGTGCATTCTCGCCGAGATGAAACGAACACGAAGCCGATACCAGGATTCCGTCCTTGCTGAGCAGGCCCATGGCAAGTTCGTTGATGCGTCGGTAGGCCTGTAAGCCAGCTTCTTCATCTTTGCGACGTTTGATAAACGCGGGTGGATCGAGAATGATAACGTCGAATATTTCGTGACTGTCGCGCAGCCCGCGCAGGCATTCGAAAGCATCGCCCTGCAGGGTACTGACTTTGTCTGCAAAGCCATTGCGTGCAGCATTGTCATTAATGTGTTGCACCGCATCGGCCGAGCTGTCGACACACACCACTTCTTTCGCACCGTAGTTCGCCGCGTGCAATCCCCAGCCACCGGCGTAACTGAACACGTCGAGCACGCGCGCATCTTTGACATAACGTTCGAGGCGACGACGGTTATCACGTTGATCGTAGAACCAGCCGGTTTTCTGACCCGTGGTCAGCGACACCAGAAATTCAAGCCCGTCTTCGTGCACTACCAGCTCATCGGGCACTTCACCGATTTTTTCGATATAGCTGTCGATGCCTTCGAGCTCTCGTACAGAACCATCGTTGCGCAACAAAATACCGACGGGAGACACGACACTCTGCAAAGCCGCGATGATCACATCGCGCAGCGCTTCCATTCCTGCGGTGGTGATCTGCACCACCAGCACATCGCCATAACGATCAACCACCAGGCCCGGTAGAAAATCACTGTCGGCATAGATCAGACGATAATACGGCGCGTCATACACTCGCTCACGCAGCGCCAGCGCATGACGAATGCGTTGTTCAAAAAACTCGATGTCCGCAGCCTGCGCATTGAAAGTGTTTAATAAACGCGCGCAGATCAATGACTGCGGGTTCACATAACCGGTGCCGAGCAGTTCGTCATTACTGGCGACTACGCGCACTGCCTGCCCCGGGGTAAAACTTTTCAGCGGTGTCGCCTTTGTGTCGACCTCGTTGCTGTACACCCACAGATGCCCGGCACGAAGACGGCGGTCTTCACGTTTTTTCAGGCGCAGCGTCGGCAGTGGCTGGAGAGCAGTCATGGTGAACTCAGGGGTGAAGGAAGAAATAAAGACTCAGCGTTGTGCTGAGCCAAAACGCTTGTCGAGATAGCTATTGATATCGGTTGATTCGTATAGCCATTCCACCGAACCATCATCCTTGCTGATACGCAAACAGGGAACCTGATATTTTCCACCTTCACTGATTAACTCGGCATTCCAGTGAGGATCATTGCGCGCATCGCGGGCTTCGATATTCAGCCCCAGGCGACGTATGCTGCGACGTGTTTTAACGCAAAACGGGCACATCTTAAAATGATATAACTTGAGATTCGCGGTTTGCTGGTCAAGCTCGGCTCTGCGTTCAGGTGAAAACTGCGGGATTTTAGGTCGCGTCAACCAGTCGATAAAAATCACTAACTGCCCAAGTATCCAGCGTATCGATTTGAATATGTATTTCATAGTATCACTGTTTTATTTAATGTTGCGTTGTCGATCAGTTAGGACTTATTGCAATGCTCATAGTTCATGATCGCACTACACAGGCACTTCCAGTGCCTTCAGTTTTTTAATTTGATGTCTTCAAATGCGCCGTGTGCCTGTAGATCCGCATGATACGACGAGCGCACCATGGGTCCGCTGGCAACGTGCTTAAAGCCCATGTCCATGCCAATGCGATACAGCTCGTCGAACTCTGCGGGTGTGACATAGCGTTCCACCGGCAAATGATGCTGGCTGGGCTGTAGATATTGCCCGAGTGTGAGCATATCAATATTGTGTGCACGCATATCGCGCATCACTTCTATGACTTCTTCCATGTCTTCTCCCAGACCCAGCATCAGGCCGGACTTGGTTGGCACATGCGGTTGCGCCAGCTTGAACTGTTTTAACAGATCCAGCGACCACTGATAATCTGAACCCGGGCGACATTGCTTGTACAAACGCGGCACGGTTTCCAGATTGTGATTGAACACATCCGGTGGCGCAGTTTTCATCAGTTCGAGCGCGATGTCCATGCGACCACGAAAATCCGGCACCAGAATTTCGATTTCGATCTGCGGGTTTTTTGCGCGGATCTTTTCTATGCATTCGACAAAATGCGCCGCGCCGCCATCGCGCAAATCATCGCGATCCACCGAGGTGATCACCACATAGTTCAGACCCATGGCCTGAATGGTATCGGCCAGATTATCCGGTTCATTGACATCCAACGGATTCGGCCGGCCGTGACCGACATCGCAGAATGGGCAACGTCGGGTGCAGATATCACCCATGATCATGAAGGTGGCCGTGCCCTTGCCGAAACATTCGCCCAGGTTCGGACAGGCGGCTTCTTCGCACACGGTGTGCAACTTTTGTTCGCGCAGCACGGTTTTGAGTTTTTTCACATTGGGGTGAAACGGCGACTTCGCCCGGATCCAGGCCGGTTTGCGCAGGCGCTCGGCAGGCTGCTCGACCTTGACCGGGATGCGCGCGAGCTTGGCCTCACCGCGGTGTTTTTCACCTGCAACGGCACGATATGGGGCCGCACGGTACGGCGCTGTTTTTGTGGATTCTTCTGTCATGAACTCAATTGTTGCTGCAGCTTGCTGACCAGCTGTGGTTTGATGGCGGCCAGTGTAACATTTTCCCCCCCGCTCTTAACCAGATTCAGCAACTGGGTAACCTGCAGACCGGGATAACCACAGGGATCGATGCGGCTGAAAGGCTCCAGATCCATATCCACATTCAGTGCCAGACCGTGGAAACAGCGGCCTTTTCTGACCCGCAGACCGAGCGCTGCGATTTTGGCGCCGTCTACATAGACCCCGGGGGCGTCGCGTTTTGATTCGGCTGCGATACCATAATCGGCCAGCAACTCGATCACGCTGCGCTCGAGCCGGGTCACCAGCTCGCGCACACCGAGCTGCATGCGCTGGATATCGAGCAATACGTAAACGACCAGCTGGCCGGGGCCATGATAAGTCACCTGGCCACCGCGATCGGACCGCACCAGAGGAATATCACCCGCAGCGAGCACGTGCTCGGGCTTGCCATTTTTGCCCAGGGTAAATACCGGTGGATGCTCGACCAGCCAGAGCTGGTCTTCGCTGTCAGCATCGCGCGCATCGGTGTAGCGCTGCATGTCCTGCCAGACTATTTCGTAGGGCTGTAAGCCCAGATCAATCACGCGCATGGTTTTGTCATCATTCACTACACAGTCACATCATTGATATTAAATGAAAAAGCAAAACCCGTGCCCGAGAAAAACCAGATCGTGCAAAACAAATTCAGATTATTGTTTTTTATTCGCGTTATTCGCGTTTATTTGCGGACTATGAGTGATTAAATCGCGTACAGCACCAGTTCGCAGGCGGTCAGGTCCATGTAGATAGCATCGAGCTGGGCACGGCTGGTCGCCTGCACAGTCACCGTGATCGATACGTAATTACCCTTGCCGCTCTCGCGCATTCTGATCGCACCTTCACCCAGGTCGGGGACGTGGCGGTTCATAATCTCGATCACGGCTGCTTCGAGCTCGGGCCCGGCGTGGCCCATGGCCTTGATCGGAAATTCGCAGGGAAAATGAAACGGGGTATCTTCCTCGCTGACAGCGTGCTCATCAGAATCGGACATCGCGGGCCTCAGGCATTGCGCAGTTCCTGTTTATGTTGCAGATAGATCGCAATCATTTTACGCCACACCGGGCCCGGCTGGCCATCGGCTACGACCTTGCCATTGAGTTCGAGCACCGGCGCGATTTCGCGAATCGAGCCCGTCATCCAGATTTCATCCGCGCTTTCGAGCTCATCCTGATTAATATTTCGCACTTCGCAGGACAGACCGTTCTGTTCGGCGAGATCAAGCACAAGATCACGCGTGATGCCGGGCAACAGGTGATTGCTTTTCGGTGGTGTCACAATCACGCCCTGTTTCACTATAAATATGTTACTCGCAGTGCCCTCAGTGACTTCACCGCCCGGGCGCACCAGGATGGCATCGCTGACCTCGGCCTCGCTGGCCTGATGGCGCAGCATCACATTTGCGAGCAGCGATGTTGATTTGATATTACAGGCGTGCCAGCGGAAATCTTCAACCGTTACCGTGCGCAGGCCCTTTTCCAGCGTCTCCATGGGCACCGGTGTGGTATGAATCACCATGGCAAACACGGTTGCTTTATATTCCGGTTTAATCGTCAGGTCGCGTTTTGGATACACACCGCGCGTGACCTGCAGATAGATCGCTCGGTCTTTGCCCGGATTTTTTTCCAGAAGCTCTGCGAACAGTTGCGTCCATTCTTCATCGCTCATCGGCGGCTGCATGCTGGCCAGCGTCAGGCTATTGTGCAAGCGTTGCAAATGCTCACCAGGACGCAGCATATGCGCGCCAAACACAGGAATGACTTCATATACAGCATCACCGAACAGAAAACCTCGGTCCATGACTGAAACAGAGGCTTGCTCGATCGGCAAATATTGGCCATTTAGATAAACGATATTGTCACTCATGCACGCGCTCTAGATAAATCGTTAATGAAAACCTGAAGTGATCAGTCTTTCTTAATTAAACAAACTGAGCACATAATCACGTGCACGCTGGAACAAACTACCTTCATCAATATTCTGCAATGCAACCAGCGGCGCCTTTGCAATGTCCTTGCTGCCAAGTTTTACATCAACAGTGCCGAGCGAAGCACCTTTGCGCACTGGCGCATCGATTTTGGAATTAACATTGAGCGAGGCATCAAGACTCTTATATGAACCGCGCGGTATCGTGACATACATATCATGATCAAGACCCAGAGTGACTTCCTTATTATCACCATACCAGACACGCGAACTACTCAGCTTATCACCTGCACCATATAGCTTATGCGTTTCATAAAAACGGAAACCGTAATTTAATAACGACTGACTCACGCTGGCGCGCGCATTATCACTATCAGTACCAAGCACTACTGAAATTAAACGCATATCACCGCGCTTGGCCGACGCTACCAGGCAATAACCCGCCGATTCCGTATGCCCGGTTTTCAGGCCATCCACCGAGCTGTCATGCCACAATAATTTATTACGGTTATATTGCTTGATATGATTATAGGTAAGTACTTTTTGCGCGTACAAGCCGTAATACGCGGAATGATAGCGAATCACTGCAGCCGTCAGGGTTGCAATATCACGCGCTGTCGTCAGGTGGTCTGGATTCGGTAATCCTGTTGCATTAACAAAATGAGTATTGGTCATACCCAGCTTAGCTGCATATTGATTCATTAATTGCACGAATGCATCTTCAGTACCACCCACGTGTTCCGCCAGAGCAACGGCAGCATCATTGCCCGAGTCAATGATCAATCCCTTGAGCAACTCTTCAACTGTCACCTGGCTACCAACTTTCACGAACATGCGCGACCCACCAGTGTGCCAGGCTTTTTTGCTGATAGTCACTTTGTCACTCATTTTCAGACGGCCAGCAATGACCTCCTGATATACCACATACGCTGTCATTAACTTGGTGATACTGGCGGGCTCTATTTTTTTGTCCGCGCCTTTTTCAGCCAGAACTTTTCCGCTGTCATAATCAACCAGTATGTAATTTCTTGCGGGCACCTGTGGTGGTGCAGGAACCGGCATGACATCCGCCTGAACAACAGGTGTTGAGATAAACAATATAGAAAAAACGAGTATTAGTAATTTATTTAGATATGTCATTTGAATGCCAGTTTTTATGGTTAAAGTCTTAGTTGTAACTTACTATCTTTGCGTTTTTGAATTTAAATTCTTTTAATTCGACCAACAGCTTTTCTGCAACATCGCGAGTCGGCACAGGACCAATACGCACACGATAAATCAGTTTGCTGCCAATTTTTTCAACATGGATCCTTCCGCCAGAAAAATTCTGATCACGCAGTTCCTTAAGCATTTTTAAAGCCGCATCTTCGGTTGAGTATGCAACCACCTGAACGAACAACTTACCTTCATCACTGATCAGGCTCGCATCTCGCGTGGCCTCGTGCGGCTTAATCGTGGCAGCGGCAGTCGCTTTCGCAGCACCATTATCATTAACCGTATCAGGAGTCACAACACGAATGGTGACCGGCGCGGTGCCCGTTTTAGTAACGCCTAACTTGGCCGCGGCAGCATAGGACAGATCAATAATTCGGCCATTATGGAAAGGGCCGCGGTCATTTACCCTGACGATAATTTTACGACCATTGTTATGATTCGTAACTTCGACATAGCACGGCAGAGGCAATGTTTTGTGCGCCGCTGTCATCTTATGCATATCATACACTTCACCATCAGAAGTGCGCTGACCATGAAATTTGCTGCCATACCACGAAGCAATACCATTCTGGGTAAACCCTTTCGCGCTTTGCATTACATGGTATTCCTTACCCAACACCTCATAACTCGCCGGATTACCGTAGCGACTTCTGGGCTCAACTTTCGGCGTCGCGTTGGGTATCTTGCTCCAGTCGTAATTAGTGTTGTCTGGCGGGCCATCCCTGACACCCATGCTGCACGCCGCCAAAAAGCAGCTAAACAGTACTACCCCATAACGTGCTACTGGCATCAACATGGCAAACGCGAGCAATGACCCATTTAACCCTGGCCTCCGCCCTGGGCAATCAATTTCTGACTCAACTGATGCACAGCCATGGCATACAAGGCGCTGTGATTGTATCGCGTAATAACGTAAAAGTTTTGCAGCCCTACCCAGTATTCTTCCCCTTTCGCTCCATCAAGACTCAGCAGGGTCACTTTTGTATTATCTGGTAACTTTTTGTCCACAGTCACGCCTTCAGAACGCAGCTTGGCTATCGTGGTATAAGGTTTAAGTCTTTCCCGACCAGCGTTCTGAATTTTTTTATCTGTCTTTGCTCGTAGCGCCACTGGCTGATTCGGGACCCAGCCATGAATTTTAAAATAATTAGCCACACTACCTATAACGTCTGCCTTGCTATTCCATAGATCGCGCTTGCCATCGCCATCAAAATCCACTGCATATTCACGATAACTACTGGAGATAAACTGCGGCATACCCATGGCACCTGCGTAAGAACCCTGGATCTTATTAACATCAATATGCTCTTCACGCGCCAGCAACAGGAACTGCTCCAGTTCTCCACGGAAAAACTGTGCGCGTTGCGGGTAATCAAAACTGAGCGTTGTCAATGAATTAAAAACCGAAGTGCCACCACTACGCTTGCCATAATAGGTCTCAACACCAACAATTGCAGCGATCACTTGCGCAGGGACACCGTAGGTCTTTTCTGCGCGTTTTAGCAAATCGTGGTTTTTGTGCATAAAATGCACACCTTCCTGTATGCGCCTGGCGGTAATAAAGATGGGGCGATACTGTTTCCAGGTCAGAACATCTTCGGCGGGCTTACTTATTGCAGCGAGAACACTATCAAGCCGAGTAGCGCCAGCAAACCAGTGGGTAAGTTTGGCTTTATCAAACTGGTGCTTGCTCACCATCATATTGATAAACTGTTTGACGTCAGCACGTTGACTGTAGTCAGTCACCTTTTTGCTGCTGCTCACCACGGGAGCCGCCAATACAGACACCTGCAGCACTGCGCTTATCAGTAAAGCTGCACACAGGTTTATGAAAATGTTCATTATTATGTCACCTATCAGTCTTGTGCTGATTTATCGGTTATACCCGGTAGCCAGACCACATCCTGCTTTTGAGTAATAACACTGCAATTGGTTTCACTCTATCTGGACAACAACTTGCGGTCTGAATTTATTGCCATCAACATGCCAAACCCGGCCATCAAGGTCACCATTGAAGTACCTCCGTAGCTCACCAGGGGCAAGGGCACGCCCACCACAGGCAAAATCCCCGAAACCATGCCTACATTCACAAACAGATAAACAAAAAAGGTCAGGCTCAAACTGCCTGCCAGCAATCGGCTGAAATTGTCCTGAGCATGTATGGCGATGTAAAGCCCGCGGTATATGATGAAGGCGTAGAGCGAAAGCAGCACAATGGCGCCCATCATACCAAATTCCTCGCCAAATACTGCAAAGATGAAGTCGGTTGAACGCTCAGGCAAAAAATCCAGCTGCGACTGGGTGCCATTGAACCATCCCTTGCCATAGATGCCGCCGGAACCGATGGCAATTTTCGACTGAATAATGTGATAGCCCGCACCCAGTGGGTCACTTTCCGGATTGAGCATGGTCAGCACGCGCTGGCGCTGGTAATCGTGCATGAAAAATTTCCAGAACACAGGCACCATTCCCAGCATGGCGAGCGCGCTACCGACCAGAAACCGCCAGCGGATCCCGGCAAGAAATACCACGAAAAAGCCCGCTGCAGCCACCAGCATGGCCGTACCCAGATCGGGCTGACGCACAATCAGCACCGTGGGCAACAGCACCAGCAGCACAGAAATGCTCAGTGATTTAAAATCCGGTGGCATCGGTCGCTCTGAAAGGTACCAGGCCAGCATCATCGGTGTTGCCAGCTTCATCATTTCCGAGGGCTGGAATTTAACAATATAAAAATCCAGCCAACGCTGCGCACCTTTACCGATCTCACCCGCCAGCAACACCAGTACCAGCAATAAAATACCGAACGCGAATACCCAGGGCGTCCACAAATACAGCTTATGCGGCGATATCTGCGCCAGCACCAGCATCACCAGAAAAGCCAGTACCAAGCGTATGCCCTGCCTTTCCAGCAAAACCAGAGAGCCATCACCTGCACTGTAGAGCACACCCAACCCTGCTGCGGTGAGCAAAACCAGGCCCAGAAACAATACCGGGTCTATATTCAAATTATTGAGAAACCGCACAGCGCGGCTGGTGCTTGCTAATTCGATGACCCGTGCCTCTCGGTAACTTTGGTTTTTGTTGCCGGTTTATCGACAAGTAAATAATGATCAATGACTTTACGCGCAATCGGTGCTGCAGCACTGCCATGCCCACCATTTTCGACCACCACTGCAACTGCAATTTTTGGATTATCGACAGGCGCAAAGGCGATGAACAAACCATGGTCCCTAAGTTTTTTAGCCACGGTAGCTTTGTCGTACTCTTCTCCCTGAGCAATACCAAACACCTGCGCCGTTCCGGTTTTACCCGCCATCTTGTATTTCAGACCATAGCCTGTGAGTCGCGCCGTGCCCCAGGTGCCACTCAACACGGCTTGCATCCCGCCAACTATGACATCCCAGCTTGATTTCTTGTGCAGCTTAATTCGAGATTCTTCGGGTTTAATAATGACATCGTATTCACCCTTGCTATTGCGAATTTCGTGCACCAGATGCGGTTGTCGCCTGACACCTCGTTCTGCCAGCGTCGCGGTCGCCGATGCCAGTTGCAATGGTGTTACCAGCATATAACCCTGACCAATCCCCGAGATCAGAGTTTCGCCCGGATACCAGACCTTATGGTGCACCCGCGCCTTCCATTCCGTAGAAGGTGAGAGGCCGCTGCGTTCGCCCATTAAGTCAATTCCTGTTTTTTTACCAAAACCAAACTTGCTGAGAAAATCATGAAGAGGATCTATCCCCAGACGGTGTGCCATTGTATAGAAGTACACATCACATGACTGCTCAATCGCCTTATGCATGTCGGTGTGACCATGGCTTTTCCAGTCACGATATTTATGCATTGTCTTGTCACCGGGCAACTGGTAATAACCATTACAATAAATATCGTCGTGCGGGCTGACGACACCATCATAGAGCGCGGCCAGCCCAACGAACGGTTTCAGTGTCGAGCCGGGCGGGTATTGACCATAAAGTGCACGATTGAACAAGGGCTTGTAATCACCGTGTGACAACGCATTGTAGTCATCCTGGCTAATGCCTTCGACAAACAAATTCGGGTCGTATGAAGGCTTGCTGACGAATACCAGCACTTCGCCGGTTCTGGGGTCTATCGCGACAACCGCACCTGCATGATCACCCAGCGCTTTTTCTGCGATTTGCTGCAGCCCAAGATCGAGCGAAAGAATAAGGTCATTGCCCGGAACGGGCGGAACCTTGTCAATCACGCGCAGGATGCGACCCTCGGCATTCACCTCAACGTTCTGCTGGCCGACAACACCATGAAGATCATCTTCATAATATTTTTCCAGCCCGGTCTTGCCAATATAGTTTGTACCCCGGTAGTTCCCCACGTCTATAACATTCAGATCTTTACCAGTAATGCGGCCAACATAGCCCACTGCCTGTACCACATCTTTGCCATGCGGATAATATCGACTCAGACGCGCAGTGATATCCATTCCCGGGAAGCGGTATCGATTCGCTGCCAGCCGCGCCACTTCTTCATCGTTCAGCCGACTGCGTAGTGACACGCTTTCAAACGGGCGGTGATTACTCAGATCACTATAAAACCGTTTAATATCTCGCTTATTGATTTTAACCAGCTTGCTCAAGCCCGCTATCGTGGCCTTGAGATCGGGCACCTGTTCAGGAACCAGCTCAAGGTGAAAGGAGGGCTGGTTCTCAGCCAGCACCACACCATTGCGATCGTATATCAGTCCGCGCGTGGGTGGCAGCGCCATCAGGCGTACACGATTATTTTCGGACAGGTCGGAAAAATGTGCGTTTTCAATGATCTGCAAATACCCCAGGCGGGTCACCAGCGCAATGAGCAGGAGCAAACAAATAACTGCCGCAACAATCACGCGACTGCGAAATAAACTCGCATGATAGTAATGATCGGTGACAGGGGTTCTACGCGCCACGACCTACTCTTTCGCAACAAGGGAGCGAGGAAACAACCGGCTATAACCAACAAATATTAGCAAAATCTGTATTTTTTCCGCCATGACAATCATAATTCGAGTAATTATATAGGCATTAGTGCGAACAAGACTCGACAATCTCTCAACAAACGATACAATCCACCCCAATATCTCAGCGGCTCAGGAGAGCTCTGACATGAAAATTGTTCTAATCGGTGCCCCGGGTTCCGGCAAAGGTACCCAGGCCAAGTTTCTTACCGAGAAATATGGCGTTCCACTGATCGCCACTGGCGATTTGTTGCGCGCGGCTGTGACCGCACAAACCCCGCTGGGCCGACAGGCCAAAGCAGTGATGGATGTCGGCCAGCTGGTGCCCAACGATATCGTGATCGGTCTGATTCGCGAACGCATCACTCGCCCCGATGCCGACAACGGCTTTATCCTCGACGGCTTTCCACGCACCCTGATACAGGCAGATGCAGTGGATGATCTATTATTCGAGCTTGGCCGTCCGATAGATGCCGTGCTCCAGTTCAAAGTCGATTTTGACCTGCTCATGCAACGCATGGTGGGCCGCCTCACCTGTGTCAGTTGCGGTGCACTGTATAATATTTATACACACCCGCCCACCATGGACGGCGAATGCGACGAATGCGGCAGCCGGCTTCACCATCGTGCCGACGATAACGAAGAAACCATCGACCGCCGACTGCGGATCTATGAAATGCAAACGCAGTCGATCACAGATAAATATCAGCAACAGGGAAAATTGCACACCATCGATGCCAGTGGCACGATTGAAGACGTCACCCGTGGAATTAAATCTGCGCTGCGCGGCCTGCGCCCGAAACGCTTCAATCTGAAAGCGACCCAGGCGATACAAAGCCAGTCACCTGCATCAGCAAAAAAACTCGAGGTTATTCGCACCCAGGTTGATGAGAATGCACGCACACCAGTAAAACCCCGGCGCGAAGCACTGGCGATTCCTGATGAGTCAGCCTTTACCAGGCGTCCGAAACCCGCACCTGCTCCGCAAAAAAAACAGAAATCTGTAAAAAAAGCGACGGCAAAAACTGCGGGGAGAAAAGATAACAAGGCGCAGCCCCCTGAGGCCATGCTCGATCAGGAACTGAAAACCCTGCAGGACGAGCTCAAGGCGGTACAGGACAAGCTCAAACAGGAAGCCGCACTAGAGAAAAAACTGATCGAACGCGAGAAGAAAGCCGCTGCAAAACTGAAAAAACAGAAATCCTGAGCGATTGGCCGCAAAAAAAAACATTTCAATCAAAGGCGGAACCACAGAGGCACAGAGAACACAGAGGAAA
>CAYRNH010000053.1:0-2539 GCA_964425515.1 uncultured Thiotrichaceae bacterium
CCGCTGCGCCGCATCTGAAAAAAACCGGTGGCTGCATTATCAACATGGTCGATGTGCACGCCTTCAGACCCATGCGCAAACATCCGGTCTATTGCGCGGCCAAAGCCGGGCTGGTAATGCTGACACAATCACTGGCGCGAGAACTTGGTCCCGAAGTGCGTGTCAATGCTGTCGCACCCGGCGCGATACTCTGGCCAGACAATGATATGCCCGAAGAAACCAAACAGCTGATTCTCGACCGCACTGCACTGAAACGCCCCGGCAGTCCCGACGATATTGCGAAAACCATTCTGTTTCTGATCCGCGATGCCGATTACATCACCGGCCAGATCATCTCGGTGGATGGCGGTCGCTCGCTGAACATCTAATCGTGACCACTCGACTCGGCCTGGTTAGCGATCCGCATTCAACTCCTGAGGCGCTCGAATACGCACTCGCAATTTTCAAACAGCACAAGGTCGACAGGATTTTATGCACCGGCGACATTGCCGGTTATTTCGAAGGTGTCGATGCCACCATCGAATTATTACGCACAAATAACTGTGACTGCATCATCGGTAATCACGATCAAAGTTACCTCTACAAACACGCCGACGACACTAACAACCCGAGTTATCAGTTTCTAAGTCAGCTGAGTGAAACTCTCGAATTTGAAATCGAAGGCAAGCGCATCTACATGGTCCACGCAGAACCACCGAGCGAACAGCATGGCGGTATCAAGTTGCTTGATCCTGATGGCGACATTATGGAAGACAGAAAAGCGCTATGGCGAGAAAAACTGAAAGACTTTAATTACGATGTGCTCATCGTCGGTCACAGCCACCAGGTATTCGCCGAACAGCTCGGTGATGTACTGGTAATCAACCCCGGCAGCAGTGCGTTCAACCACAGTTGCATGATACTCACACTACCTGAAATGAAAATAGAAGTATTCGCGCTAGGTGACAAGGAAATACTCAAATGCTGGAACTGGTCGCAGTTTGCGCGCGGTCAGTGAAAACACCGAAAACGTTAAAGCTGAACCACAGAGGCACAGAGGACACGGAGAAAAACAGTTCTATTTTTTAAAAACGTTTCCGGGATCTTCATAGCCATATGTGCATGAAACACACTCCTTCAAGGTTTTGCTTTAGCCTTTATTAATCTTTCTCTGTGTTCTCTGTGCCTCTGTGGTTCAGCTTTTATGCTTTATGTTTCTAAATTCAAATAACTCATGCCGGATCGAGATAACCAAACTCACCCTGCCACTCGCCTTTGCGAAAATCCAGTTTTAACCAGTGCGGAATATAAGATTCAGGTTTTACAATCGGGAAATCGGTGAGTGGTGGCTTGCCAGTCTCGTCGGTCTCGGTGATACCACAGGCTTTGGTCATCACCGGGCGAAAACCGATTTCCAGTTTTTCACTGACGGCCACCTGATACATCGTATCCAGCGTTTCCCGAAATCGAACCTGTTTGCGAATCATGCAACTGAAATACAGTTCCATTTCGAGTTTTAGTGAAGTTTTTAATTTGTCGAGCTGCTCACTGGCTGCACGACTCACTTCAATATCAAGCGCACGCCCCTGAAGCTCTACTGTGTATTTCATAAATATCTCCTACGCATATCCAATACCGACCCAGGCTTCAGCGACCAGCTGCGGTGCTTCTTTGCTGGAGCGTTCAATAACCAGTTGTGAAAAAACTTCACCTGCACGCCTGGTGTTTTCTTCACCCAGCTTTTCAAATAACAGCGCCAGCGGTGGTGCCGATGCGGTGAAATCGCTCCAGAAAGTCAGTGGTTCCGGCAGCGGTAACACTCCGTGCTTACGGCTGACTTCAACACGAGCAAAACCCGCCTGATTCATCGTTTGAGCCAGCGCCTGCTCGCCACTCATGCGCGCCCACACCGGGGTCTCACTCGGAAAAGGAAAATCAGGCACCACGGTTTCGATCGCCTGCTTAAGGCAACACATCATCTCGAATGTCTCTGGCTTGCCCCAGCAGACCACCGCACAACGGCCACCGGGTTTGAGCACACGGCGCAATTCTGCAATACCTTTGCCAATATCAGGAAAAAAAATCGCACCGACGATTGAAGCAGCAATCTCAAAGCTCGCATCTGCTGCATCCAGCGCCTGACCATCCATTACTGCGGTATTTATATTTTGTACAGCTTCCTGATCTATGCGCTGGCGCAAACGGTCGATCATGCCTGCTGCAAAATCGGTCGCCAGCACATCACCACCCGCACGTGCTGCTGCCAGTGCAAAGGTTCCGGTGCCGGTCGCCACATCCAGCACGCGCTCCCCCTGTTGCAGTCTGAGTAAACGCAGCGCTTCCGCCGCCAGTTGCGCTGTTATCGGCTCGAAGGCGCGCTCATACACTTCAGCAATCTGACCCCAGCCTTCTGGTATCTGATCCGGTTTCAATACCGCTGCTGATGTGCTCATATACTCTCCTGTCGCTGGCTACACACAGGCCGGAATATTTCCAGCCTGTGTGTATTATTAAGACGCCTAACTTACTCTTTTATGCCGAGTGTACCCAGTATTTTTTT
>CAYRNH010000053.1:2639-12645 GCA_964425515.1 uncultured Thiotrichaceae bacterium
ATTTGATATATTTTTCATAACCCACTCCTGGCATTTCGCCTTTTCTGGTTTTCGCCAGCCTGAAATAACTGACCTAAGGAAAATATTAGACTAGTCTTATACGTGAATAATCAGGTGCACAGGAATATCATTCATTCTAATATGGAATATATAACTTGCTGATTTGAGGAGAGATTCATGGATGTAATGCAAAGTATGGAGGTATTTCGCAGGGTCGCAGAAGCCGGTAGTTTTTCTGCTGTGGCGCGTGAAACCGCAATGTCACAGTCCAGCGTGAGCAAGCATATCGCTGCACTCGAAGAACGCCTGGGCACCAAGCTGCTGAACCGCTCCACCCGCCAGCTCAACCTGACTGAAGCGGGCACCGAGTACTATCATTACTGCGTTCGCATCCTGAACGAGTTCCAGGAAGCTGAAGCCAGCATTGGCAAGGGCAAGATTGTGCCTACCGGCACCCTGCGCATCGCCTCCTCGGCTGCCTTTGGCAAGGTGTTTGTCATGCCATTTTTGAATCGCTTTCTGGAAAAATACCCTGACATCCAGATCGATTATCTGATTGGCGAACGCAGCATCGATGTCGTAAAACAGGGTATCGATCTTGCCATCCATGTCGGGCCACTGGCCGACTCATCGCTGATCGCACGCAAAATAGGGGTGTGCAATCGCGTGGTGGTGGCCAGCCCGGCCTATTTGCTGAAGCATGGTTTTCCTAAAACACCGGCCGATCTGGCAAAACACAGCTGCCTGCTGCACTCAAAACACAAAACGCCTGGCGAATGGTTTTTTACCAGTTCAGAACATGGAGATGAAAGCGTTGAGGTAAACGGGCGTTTTATGGCGAGCAGCAATGATGCGCTGGTGGACGCCGCGCTCAACGGCCTGGGCATCGCCACACTCTGCGAGTGGCAGGCCAGAAACTATACCAGTCGTGGCAAGCTGACCGTGCTGCTACCCAAGTTTCATCTCAGCACCTATGACATCAACGCGCTTTATCCTGAACGGCGATTTGTGCCGCAAAAAGTAAAACGGCTGATCGAGTATCTGAAAGAAAGCTATAAGCAGCAGTAAAACTGTGCAGTTCCTGTTTCAGAAAGTAAAAGCTATTGGGCGTAGCCGTTCTTTCGCACGATCGAACTCAGCCCACAGCTCGGCATAGGTTTTTTTCACCACCGGGTGCTTCAGCTCAGGCGCGATCTCGGCCAGCGGCCAGAGCACGAAGGCGTTTTTCAGGATCTCGTCGCGCGGCAGGGTGAGGCCGTTTTCGCTCAGCACCAGGTCGTCGTAGAGCAGCAGATCGAGATCCAGGGTCCGGGAGGAAAACTTGGGGCCGCTACGGTCGCGCTGGTTGGCATCTTCGATCTCGGACAACTTTTTATTGGTAGCGTGCACATCATCATTCGAATCGCAGGCAATGACCATGTTGTAAAAGGCGTCGCCATCGAAGCCCACCGCTTCGCTTTCATACACCGAGGACAGTTCCAGCTCGCCGAAGGCCTGCGCCAGCGCCTTGACACCTGCCCGGGTGTGGGTTTCACGCTCGATATTGCTGCCCAGGCTGATATAGATTCTTGCCACTGCGCTACTCCGGTTTGATGCCGCGTTCGATCACCACGCCGACCGCTTTCGAGCCGGTGACCGCACCGGGCTTGCTCAGTTTGAGCCGCAGCCAGGGGACCTGGAACTCGTTGAGGATGATTTCGGCGATGCGCTCGGCCAGGGTTTCGACCAGCAAAAACTCGCTTTCGCCGACAAATTTGATCAGGCGCTTGGCCACCGCCTTGTAATTCAGGGCGTCATCGATGCTCTCACTGGCCGCCGGACGGGTATTATCTGCGGCCATTTCCAGGTCGATTGCTACCACCTGGCGGATTTCACGCTCCCAGTCGTAGATGCCGATGATGGTCTCGATGCGTAAATCTTCAATAAATACAATGTCCAAGCTGACTCTCCGGTGGTACTGGCGTAAATCAGCCGCCACTATAGCATTCATCCCGATGCAGCCAAATATCCGTGTTTCTAGCTTGTCAGTACCGGGTATCTCGGCTAGAATTGCCGGTCTTTTGAGTAGGCCCAGAATCCGTGGGCTAAATAGTGGAGTAATTTTGATGTCCAGAGTATGCCAGGTCACCGGTAAAGGCCCAATGTCCGGTAACAACGTATCTCATGCTCACAATAAAACGCGTCGTCGTTTTTTGCCGAATTTGCATCACCACCGTTTCTGGGTGGAGAGCGAGCAGCGCTTTGTGAAACTGCGTGTTTCCTGTCACGGTATGCGTATCATCGATAAGAAAGGTATCGATGTCGTTTTATCCGATCTCCGCTCACGCGGCGAAAAGTTTTAGGAGCTTATTATGCGTGACAAAATTAAAATGATTTCAAGCGCGGGCACTGGTCATTTCTACACCACGACCAAGAACAAACGCACCATGCCTGAAAAACTGGAAATGAAGAAATTTGATCCAGTTGTGCGCAAGCACGTCACCTACAAAGAAGCCAAGATCAAATAGTCTCGCGAGATTTTCTTTGTAAATAAAAAACCCGGCATGCCGGGTTTTTTATTGCCTGTCCAAAACCGGCCTGTTTTAAGCCATCGCCAAACGGGCTCACGCAGAACAGGTCATATCCTGACCACAGCACATGGGTGATTTCACCATGCCATGACCGTCCGGGCATTTTGAGACATGAATCTTTGTACCGTCTTCGGTAGTAATGGTGTCGAACACCAGTTCCTTGCCACATTTGCCGCAAGTCATGCTGCCAACACTCATTCCACAAACTTTACATGTATATGCTGCCATTTGATTCTCCAGAAATTTAGAGCCACAAGAATAAGCCTTCTCGCGCCAGATTAACACACCACAAAACTGGGGGATTATTTGTCCTGTTTAGCGTTTTCAGTCTCAATCTGCGCCATTGCTTCAAGCCAGTAAGGTTCCGCCTCGCACGAACAGCAGTCATACCACACTGGAATGTCCTCGTGCATGCTTATAGATTTTTCCTGCTTTGCCTGAGCATGCGATTCATTCTGTTTTTCAGATGGGATTAAACTTGCCATAGGCCGCCTCGCACTCATCGAATATCAACAGCTCAGTAATCAGGACAAACTATTTTTCAGATAATTCCCGCAAACAATGCAACGGTCTGTCAGGCCGCCTGCGTATTTCGATACACATCTGCGAGCGCCGCGTAAACATCATCCTTGAACGTTTCCGAATCACTGTCCAGCGTTTTCATAATATCGGCCAGATGTTCGTTATCTTCGCGGCCCTGCCAGATTTTTATATAGCTGCCATCCTTATAACCGTGGTCCTGCCTGAACATATTGAGCACATTCTTGCCGACATATATTTCGTACAGCTCATCAAAAGCCATATCCAGATGCTGCATCACCCCTGCGATGATGGAAAAATGCGCGCCCTGATCGATTAAAGTTTCCTTTGCCAGCAATTCGATCGTGGTTTTAATATCATCCATCGCTATCGGGCTGGCGAACTCGGCTGCAATCGCAACAGCAACCTCATCAAGCGAGCCGCCCTGTTCCAGGCGAATACTCAGTGCGAAATGCACGATATCCACCACTTCCAGTTTCACCTGCATTACATCGGGCTGCTGTTTTTTCCACCACTTCCAGCCATAGTGTTCCAGCATTTCGGATGATTCCATCCAGATCGCGCGGTACCATTCGTTGCCTGCCTCGCGCCAGGCAGCATTGACCTTGCTGTTCATGCCATCCTGCAGGCTTAACATATTGATTATTTTCTGATTCATGGTGACAACTGGAAGTAAAAAGACTGGCTTATACTAATTACAATGCTAGACGCAGGCAAGTAGCAGTTGGCAGTCTAAAAACTTTTGCAGATTTGGCTTTTTACTGTCAACTGCCAACTGATGACTGTCGACTTTTCTATTTAAAGCCTAACTCTGCCAGCAACGGAATGTGGTCTGATAACTTACGCCAGGGTTTACCGTGTAATCGCTGGCCGGCAATGATTTCCAGGCCTCGCGTATATACTCTATCCATTCTCAACAATGGTAACGATGCAGGAAAAGTGCGCGCATGATTACCTTCCAGATTCTGAAAAACCTCTTCCACACCCAGTCGGTCATTTAGATAATGCCCGGCCTTACCACGCCAGTCGTTGAAATCACCTGCGATAATCAACGGTTCGTCGTGCGGCACGTGAGAATCAATTCGCTTCGCCAATGTTGATAACTGGCTCTCACGCTCCATACTGAACAAACCAAGGTGTACACATATAACATGTAATTTTTGTGCTCTATCAGGAACATTGATCGTACCGTGCAGCAAGCTACGGCTAGCGGATTGCATAAACGAAACATCTATATTTTCCCATTCGACAAACGGGTATTTGCTCAGTATTGCATTACCATGATGTCCAGAACGATAGATAGCATTTTTACCATAGGCATAATGATGCCAGATGCTATCAGCGAGATATTCAAACTGACTGTTAGTTGGCCAGTTATCAAAACGGTTTCCGGATATGTTTTTTTCGCCGTGAATTTCCTGCAGGAAAATAACATCCGCATCGATTTCCCGCAAAGCATCTTTAATGGCGTGCAAAACAAATCGCGCGCCTGTGCCGCTAAAGCCTTTGTGTATGTTGTAGGTAAGAATTTTCAGATTGGCCTCACTTGCTTTGGCGAGTACTATAGAAGAACCTGCAAGGTCATATTACATGTCACCTGAATTTATTGCTTTATTATTGTTGATTATAATTGCAAACGGTGCGCCCGTATTTATGCGTTTTTGTTTCAGGGAACACATGAATGCCGCAATTGATTTTGGCAAAATCCTGGCCGATGGCCAACGCCTGTTTGGCGCATCAAAAACATGGCGTGGCCTGGCGGGCGCCGCAGTATCAACATCGCTCGCCGCCTGGCTGCTCGGATACCCTGCCGGCATCGGCTTTACGGTGGCAGTCTTTGCGCTGCTCGGTGACCTGCTCTCGAGTTTTATCAAACGCAGGCTGGCAATTAAACCGGGGCGCATGGCTCTCTTTATTGACCAGATACCCGAATCACTCCTCCCTGCCGCCATCCTGATGCACGAGTTTGGGCTCCATCTTAAACAGCTTGCATTCCTTGTCATTAGCTTCATTATTATCGAATTACTGTTATCACGCATATTTTTTATTCTCGGTGTACGCAAGGCGCCCTACTGACACTGACTATGATTGACCATGCAAGAAACAAATAAAATAATTAATCTGCCCAATGCGGTTAGCCTGCTGCGATTATTGCTGGCGCCCGTGCTGATTCTGCTTGCAATAGACCAGCAGCCGGTCTGGTTTATTTTTATCGTTTTATTTTCAGGCTTTACCGATGTACTGGATGGCTTTCTCGCACGTACACTCCATCAAATCACACGTCTGGGCTCGCACCTCGACAGCTGGGGAGACTTTGCTATTTATTCCAGCATGACGATAGGCGCCTGGCTACTCTGGCCGGAGATTGTCATGCGAGAACGAATATGGATCACCCTTATCATCGCCAGCTTTACCTTGCCGGTATTACTGGGACTGATTAAATTTCATGCGCTCACCAGCTACCATACATGGAGCGTAAAACTCGCTGTGTTGTGCACTTTCTTCAGCTATGCGTTATTGTTCTCAGACATTGTCACCTGGCCAGTTTATATCGCAACTGCGATTTGTGTTTATGCCGGTATTGAAGAAATTGCGATTACAGTTCTGATGCAGCATGAACGCGCCGACATACGTTCGGTCTGGCAGGCACTGGCCTTTCGTCGTACCAGTCAAACATGATCAGCTCGTCTCATAACATCCGGATCAGGTCAATCTCGCAGTTAGACGTCTATACTGGTGTCATCGACTGCGTTTATCTCGCTCGCACAGATCGATATATGCAACACAAAAAACCGGACACCAGCAATGCAAAGGATCACAGTCATCAACGTCAAGGGCGGTTGCGGTAAAACCACCATTGCCACCAATCTTGCCAGCGCTTATGCAAAAAGCGGGCGCAGTACCACTTTAATTGACTACGATCCCCAGGGTTCCAGCATGTACTGGTTGAATCTGCGCTCGGGCGAACAGGCCGATATCAATGGCATCGCGGCTTATCCCAGCAACCGCAGCGTTACTCGCAGTTTTCAGCTGCAACTCCCGATAGGTACCGAACGTGTCATCGTGGACACTCCAGCAGGACTCAAAGGCCTGGATCTGGTTGATCAGCTCAACGGCACGCACACCATCATGATCCCTGTACTGCCTTCGTCCATTGACACTCACGCCACCGCAGACTTCATTCGCGACCTGTATCTCATCGCCAAAGTGAAATCCAGTCGAACACGATTGTGTATTGTCTGCAACCGGGTGAAGCCCAACACGCTGGCGTTCAAATCACTGGATCGTTTTTTAAAAGCGATGGACATCCCCATCATCGCTCTGCTCAGAGAAACTCAGAGCTATATCAGGGCATCAGAAATCGGCCTGGGCATTCATGAACTGGGATCAAGAACCGACCAGCGCGACCTTGAAGACTGGAAACAGATTATTAACTGGCTGGATGATGATCCGCGTGAGCAACGACTGAGAATCGTTGCTGATCATTAGCTATCGGCCACAAAAAAGCCGCAGCCCGGATAACACCGGCTGCGGCTTTTTAATAACAGGGCATATACACTGCGCTTTTCTGTCTTCTTATCTCATGCAGTGAGAGTACAATATATTTATTACTAGTTTCTCAGGAGGATGAACAATGTCAGGCAACGTGATAAAAGAAGCAAAAAAAGTACTGGCCGGCAAGGGAGGGCGCCTCGAGGATGAAGAACTTGAGTATCTCGCTCAGGAAATAACAAAACTGGGTTTCAAAATTGGATTTGCACGCGCCTACGCATCGGGACCGAGCATGATGAAAGAAATGCTGCGCGAACTGGAGCGCCAGAACCAGCAGCTCGACCAGATACGCAAGACTCTCGGCTGTAAATAATCACATCATGGCATCGGTCAGCGCTCCATAAAGGGGCGGCCGACTGGTGCCCTCGCTCCCTGCGGCGCGCCCATCCGGGTATATGCGCACGGCATGATATCAGATGAAGTCTGCGCTATTAGGCATTAAACTACATTTTCTATCTGACCGGCCCGTACCCTGGACCCATAAATTTCCACTTTCTCAGGAATGGCGATAGCAACATTATCTCTTTTGCGCCTTTGTGGTGAACAACATGTCTGGTAATCGAACACTCTGGCCGCGCGCGATTGCATTGATCGACATGAATGCTTTTTTTGCTTCGGTTGAACAGCGCGATTTTCCTGACCTGCTCGGCCAGCCGGTGGCGGTCACCAATGGCGAGCGCGGCAGCTGCGTGATTACCTGTTCCTACGAAGCCCGCGCCTATGGCGTGCACACCGGCATGCGGCTGCCGCAGGCGCGCAAACTGTGCCCAAAACTCATCCAGCGCCCGGCGCGCCCGGAAGTCTATGCCCGGGTTTCAACCCGGATCATGCGTGCGATCGAAAGCATCTGCCCGGACATCGAAGTATTTTCGGTCGATGAAGCCTTTGTCGACATCACGCCCTGCCAACGCCTGTACGGCTCACCCACCGCTGCCGCGCGGCTGTTAAAGCAGGCGGTCTACGAAGCCTCGGGGCTGCTGTGCTCGATTGGTCTCAGCGGCGACAAAACCACGGCGAAATATGCCGCCAAGCTCAACAAGCCCGATGGCTTTACCGTGATCCCGCCCTGGCAGGCAAAATCGCGCCTGAAGAATGTACCGGTCACCGAGCTGTGCGGTATCGCCGAAGGCATCGGTGGCTTTCTCAAAAGCTATGGCGTCACCCGTTGCGGCGACATGGACAAACTACCGATCGGCGTTCTGGCAAAACGCTTTGGTAATCTCGGCCGCCGCATCTGGTACATGTGCCAGGGCGCCGACCCCGATCCGCTGCACGTCGAAGTCGCCGAGGCCAAATCGATCGGCCACGGCAAGGTGATGCCGCCGAACACGCGCGATCGTGAAGTGATCCTGACCTACGCCCAGCACATGGCTTTCAAGCTCGGTACCCGCATGCGCAAACACCAGATCGAAGCGAAAACCTACTGGATGGGACTCAAAACCGAGCTCGGCTGGATCGGTCAGAAAGCGCGACTGCCTCTGTTCAGCGATGATCAACGCAAAATCTACCAGCTGTTCCAGGAAGTGATACAACTGCACTGGCAGGGCGAAGGCGTGTCACAGATCCAGCTCACCGCACTCGACCCGCGACCCGCCGCGATGCAGCTCGACCTGTTCGCCAGCAACAGCGCCGAGCAGCAGATGCAGGCACGGCTGCACAGCGCGCTGGATAATATCAACCAGCGCTACGGTGCAGCCACGCTGCTGCCTGCCCGCCTGCTGAACCGTTCCGACATGCCCAATGTGATCGCACCGGCGTGGAAGCCGGATGGACTTAGACAAACCATATAAAAGCAATGAACAATGAATAGTGAAAAGCTTGTACCCGAATGCTTGTGTCGGGTATGAAAAATGGGAAACAACAATGGCAATATGACCCATGAAGCCAGGTTGTGGATACAGCTCGGACTACTGACTGCCATTAATATCGCTTGATACCTGGGTATTATTGTACAATAATACGTACATGTACAATATTGATACAGGTATCGACTGATGGACGCCATCTCATACACCGCCGCCCGCGCTAATCTGGCGAAAACCATCGACAAGGTGAACGAAGACCACGCGCCGGTGATCATCACCCGGCAGAAGGGAAAATCAGCCGTGCTCATTTCGCTCGATGATTTTAATGCTTACGAAGAAACTGCCTTTTTGATGCGTAACCCAAACAATGCAGAGCGCCTGCTCAAGGCGGTACAGGCGGTCGATAAAGGCCAGTACAAACCCTGAGAGATCAACGAGGATGAAGATTAGTTTTCAGGATGAGGGCTGGGAAGATTATCTCTACTGGCAACAACAGGACAAAAAAATACTGAAACGGATTAATCAACTACTGAAGGATATCAGCCGCCAGCCATTCGAAGGTATCGGCAAACCCGAACCATTAAAATATACCCTCAGCGGTTACTGGTCACGTCGCATCAATGACGAACATCGACTGGTATACACTGTAAAAGACAAACAGATTATTGTCATCCAGTGTCGTTATCACTATTGAACTCATGAAAAAACTCAAAACCTGGCCCAACCCGTGGAAACACAAAAGTGGCAGAACCATTTACGACAATCCCTGGATACGACTGGATGAAAACCAGGTGATCAATCCTGGCGGTGGCATTTCACACTACGGCCAGATTCATTTCAAAAACCTCGCGATCGGCATTATTCCACTGGACGAACACAACAACACCTGGCTGGTGGGCCAGTATCGTCACGTACCCGATGTGTATTCCTGGGAAATTCCGATGGGCGGCGGACCGCTGGCCATCGATCCACTGGAATCGGCGAGACGCGAACTCAAGGAAGAAACCGGACTGAGCGCAAACCACTGGGAAGAACTGATGCGCCTGCATCCCTCGAACTCGGTCACCGACGAACTGGGTATCGTTTACGTTGCGCGCGAACTGAGTGAAGGTGAAACCGAGTTTGGTGAAACCGAGGATTTGCAGATTGTTAAATTACCTTTTGAGGAAGCAGTAGCGCGGGTGATGAGTGGTGAAATTACTGATGCGATTAGTGTGGCGGGGTTGTTGAAGTTGGCGCGGCAAGTTTGAAATGGCGACCAGAACCGCAAAGACGCAAAGGAAAACTTTTGAAAGTAAAAGCTAGAAGCCGAACCACTGACAAATTTGACTGGATCAAATTTGAACGCGTGCTTTTACGCGGCCCGCAGGGTGGAGGGCAGGAAGCCCGGAATAAACACAGAGGGCACAGAGAAAAACTTTCTTGTCTAAAAACAACTGCATTCTATTGGTCAAAAAATAATCGCTACGTCCCCTTTAATCGTTTTTTGTTGCTGGAGACAAAAGAGTAACTCGCCGCGGGTCGACTACCCGCAGCTTT
>CAYRNH010000054.1:0-12603 GCA_964425515.1 uncultured Thiotrichaceae bacterium
ATCAAAAGTTTATTCATGTTTTATCTACGCTGCAGCCTGTTGGGCAAATTCTGTGGAATCGAGCGCGGCATCGATTCCGTAGGCGCGCGCTACTATGGCTATTTGTTCGGGTACATTTTTAAACTGGACACTGGCCTTGCGAAGCTGCATAAAACGCACCATCTCAAGCAGTAATGCCAGCCCTGCACTATTGGTTTTTTCCACTCCGGAAAAATCCACGCTTGCCTCCTTGCTCTGCGCCAGCATAGATTCTGCCTGTTTCATCAGCGCAGGCACGGTATCAAAATTCAGCACGCCTTTTAGCGCAATAGTATCTGCACTCGGCTGATTGATTTCAGCTGACTCCGTAGTCACGTTCTCAGGACTCCGTTTTTGTTTTATCGGCAGGAATCACTGCATTTTTATCGCGCAATAACTTTAGCAAACCATCCATACCGCCTTTACGAACTTCCTGGGTGAAGGTGCCACGATAACTGGTGACCAGACTCACACCATCAATGGTGATGTCATATACCTTCCAGTCATTGTCTTTCAGGCGCACGCGATAAGACACTGGAATGGTGGACCCACCGCTCTGCACCACTTCGGATTTCACCACCGCTCTGTCTTCACCCGGCGCAACATCAGCGGGAGAGAAATTGATTGTCTGATCACTGAATTCCTGCAAGGATTTACTGTAGGTCCTGATCAGCAAGTCACGAAATTCATCGACAAAGGCAATTTTCTGTTCATTGGTAGCATGGCGCCAGTTTTTACCCAGCGCCAGCTTGGCCATGGTGACATCATCCAGATGCGGCAAGATGTACTTGTCCACGATCTGGTACACCAGTTCAGGATTCTTTGCGAGTTCGTCGTGCTTTTCTTTCAGCACTTTGATCACATCATCAGAGGTACGCTTCAACGCGACCGATGGTGACTCGACAGCTTGTGCACGCAAAGGGGTTAACAACATCGTCGATGATGCCAAAATCAGCAGCAACACCAGGTAAAACTGTTTTTGAACACGGAGCATGTATCTGTACCTCACTTTTTACTGTCGGCTTTGCCGTACAGGAACTGACCAATGATGTGTTCCAGCACCAGCGCTGACTGGGTAATATCTATCTTGCTACCGGATTTTAGATAGGTGTCTTCGGCTCCGGGTTCCAGGCCCACATATTGTTCACCCAGCAGACCCGAGGTCAGCACGCTGGCAGACGTATCGATCGGAAACTTATTATACTGCGGCTCGATCAACATCGTGACCACAGCTTCATAATCTTTCTGGTCATAATTTATTGCAGTCACGCGACCGACGCGCACGCCGCTGGCAGACACTGGTGAGCGCACCTTGAGGCCGCCAATATTATCGAACTTGGCCGTGATTTCGTAGCCACCACTATTGCCATAACTGGCCAGATTGCTCACCGTCATCGCCATCATGAACAGAGCAGCAATGCCCGCCGCAACAAACAGCCCAACCATCAGTTCAAGTGTGCGTGAATTCATCGTTTAATCCCCATAACGTACATTCATCTTATTTGCCGAACATTAAAGCGGTGAGAACAAAATCCATTCCCAGAATCGCCAGTGAGCTATGCACCACGGTGCGCGTGGTCGCCTGACTCAGCCCTTCAGAAGTGGGAATACAGTCATAACCTTCAAACACCGCAATCCAGACCACCAGAAAACCAAACACCAGCGCCTTGATCATGCCATTACCCAGGTCCTGGATCAGATCCACCTTGGCCTGCGCCTGCGACCAGAAGGCTCCCGCATCCAGACCGAGCAACTGCACCGCCACCAGATAGGCACCGAAGATACCAACCGCACTAAAAATAGCCGCGAGCAGCGGCATGGAGATAATACCTGCCAGAAAACGCGGCGCGACCACGCGTTCCAGCGGATTCACTGCCATCATTTCCATACCGGAAAGCTGTTCGGTGGCTTTCATCAGACCCAGCTCGGCAGTCAGTGCCGAACCTGCACGACCGGCGAACAACAGCGCAGTCACCACCGGCCCCAGTTCACGGAACAGGGACAACACCACCATGACACTGACCGAGTCTTCGGCACCAAAATCCACCAGCGCATAATACGATTGCAGACTCATCACCATGCCGACAAACAGGCCGGCGACCACAATAATCACCAGCGTCTGCACCCCCACGGAATACATCTGCTTGACCAGCAGCGAGGGACGCAGCAACACCCCGCCCAGACTGGACAGCACCTGGAGCAAAAACAGATTGCCACGACCCAGACGCTGAACAAATCCCAGAGTGGCCCGCCCCAGTGCTTCTATCTTGTTGATTAACATCAATGGGCGCCTGCTGTGAACAGATCTTCGAATAAGGGCCGCGCGCGATAGTGAAATGGAACCGGGCCATCCGCCAGACCGTCGATGAACTGACGTGTCCACGCCGAACCACTAGTCTGCATTTTTTCAGTGCTACCATGATCAACCACCTTGCCCGCAGAAATAAGGTAGACATAATCTGCGATGCTCATGGTTTCCTCAACATCGTGTGACACCACGATGCTGCACACACGCAATGCATTATTAAGGTTTTTGATCAACTCCACCAGCACGCCCATCGAAATCGGGTCCTGCCCGGTGAAGGGCTCATCGTACATAATCATCATCGGATCGAGTGCAATCGCGCGCGCCATCGCCACACGACGCGACATACCACCCGAGAGCTCGGCCGGCATCAGGTCGGCCGCGCCGCGCAGGCCCACCGCATTCAGTTTGAGCAGCACCAGAGAGCGGATCATCGCTGCGCTCAGCCGGGTATGCTCGCGCAGGGGGTAGGCAACGTTTTCGAATACACTAAGATCGGTCAGCAAGGCACCGCTTTGAAACAACATACCCATGCGCTTGCGCAGGGCATAGAGCTGTTTTGTTTTAAGCTTGTGTACATTCTCGCCATCGACTTCGATGCTGCCCGAGTCGGGGCGCAACTGGCCACCGATCAGTTTCAGCAGAGTGGTTTTACCAGTGCCACTGGGGCCCATGATAGCGGTCACGCCTTTGCGCGGTATATCCATATCGATACCGTCAAAAATGACATTGCTTCCGCGGCTGAAATGTAAATTCCTTATTTTGACGAGCGTGTCACTCAAACCAGTTACCTGTTTTTATTAGCGAGCATGGGCGCGAATCCTCGCAGCCGGTGGTGAATGGGCGCTATTCTATGCGTATATGATGAACAGTGCACGCTAAAGCAGGCCATAGATAAATCACTGACCCGTTATTGGTAACCGGGTTCAACGACCGCATACTAATCGAATTCGATATTTTCGGCCAAAACAGGAGACGCTCATGTACAATTCAACGCGATGTTACCCCGGCCATTACGCAGTTTTAGTAATACTGTCAGATTAAAAACTCATGCTCTATGATTCCCTCGCTATTCTCGCTGGTTTTGCGCTCCTGATCTGGAGCGCCGACCGTTTTATCTGTGGCACAGCGGCGATTGCAAAACATTTCAATATTTCGCCGCTGGTGATCGGTATCGTGATCGTGGGCTTTGGCACCTCGGCGCCCGAAATGCTGGTTGCGGTGATGGCTTCTCTGGATAATAGCCCGGGCCTGGCCATCGGCAATGCGCTGGGGTCGAATATCACCAATATCGCTCTTGTGCTGGGCACCGCTGCACTGATCAAGCCACTCGATGTGCACTCAAAACTGCTGAGAAAAGAGTTGCCGGTACTGCTGGCCGCGATGCTGCTGGCGCTGTTACTGGTACTGGACGACAACCTCGGTCGTTTAGATGGCCTGGTCCTGATACTCAGCCTGCTGGGTATCATGTGGTGGCTAACTCATGAGGCGCTGCATAATCGCAAACCCGATATCATGCTGGCCGAATACAAAGAAGAACTACCGGCTGCAATGCCCATGCCGCGTGCGCTGTTCTGGCTGGTGCTGGGGCTGGTGGTATTGCTGGCGAGCTCAAAATTACTGGTCTGGGGCGCAGTGAATATTGCCACCAGTTTTGGTGTCAGTGATCTGGTGATCGGTCTTACCGTGGTGGCCATCGGCACCAGCCTGCCAGAGCTCGCTGCGACGGTGGCCAGTGCACTCAAAAACGAACACGATATCGCGATTGGCAATATCGTCGGCTCGAACCTGTTCAATATGCTGGCAGTATTCGGTATTCCCGGCCTGCTGGCGCCTGGCAAACTCGAGCCTGGTGTACTGACGCGTGACTTTCCTGTGATGATCGCTCTGACCATAGCGCTGGCACTGATGTCCTATGGCTTTCACAAGACAGGTCGTATCAACCGCATCGAAGGCGGATTTCTGCTATTGTCGTTTTTCGCCTATCAGGCACTGTTGTTTTACGGCGTGGCTGGAGCACACTCATAACCATGGACAAACAGACTAATTACACCGCGCTAGGACTCGCTGTGATCGAGACCGAACTTGCTGCTGTGGAAGCACTCAAGTCTCGGCTTGGCGAGAATTTTAATCGCGCCTGCGAATTGATGCTCGCCTGCGAGGGTCGTATCGTAGTCACCGGCATGGGCAAATCCGGCCACATCGGCAGCAAGATCGCGGCCACGCTGGCCAGCACCGGCAGCCCGGCTTTTTTTGTGCATCCCGGCGAAGCCAGCCACGGCGATCTCGGCATGATCACCCGCAAAGATGTAGTGCTGGCGCTGTCCAATTCTGGCAACACAGGTGAAATCCTGACCATCGTCCCCATTATCAAACGCTTCGGGGTGCCACTGATCAGCATGACCGGCAATTCTGATTCCAGCCTGTCCAGGGCTGCCGAGGTGAATCTTGATGTCAGCGTTGCGCAGGAAGCCTGCCCGCTTGGGCTGGCACCGACCGCGAGCACCACCGCCGCGCTGGTGATGGGCGATGCGCTGGCAATTGCCCTGTTACAGGCACGTGGTTTTTCTGCTGAAGACTTTGCGCTTTCGCATCCGGGGGGCAGTCTGGGTCGACGCCTGCTGCTGCATGTCGAAGACATCATGCACACAGGCACAGGCATTCCCCGGGTGAGCGCGGACGCTACGGTGTCGCAGGCACTGCTGGAAATGACCGGCAAGGGTCTCGGTATGACCGCCATTGTCGACACCGAAAACAAGGTGCTGGGGGTGTACACTGATGGTGATCTGCGCCGCAGCCTGGATAAAAATATCGATGTGCATAGCACCCTGATCAGTGAGGTCATGACCGCCGGCGGCAAACGCGTGCAGCCTCACGATCTCGCTGCCGCTGCGCTCAAATTGATGGATGACAGTAAAATCAGCGCCGTGCTGGTGGTCGACCTTGATGGCAGCCTGGTGGGCGCGCTTAACATGCACGACCTGCTGCGCGCAGGCGTGGTATAAAAAATAGTTGGCAGTCATCAGTCGGCAGTATTCAGAAATAATTTTTTTACTGCCAACTGACGACTGCAAACTGCAAACTGGTATTTATGATGAAAGACATACTGGAAAAAGCGAAAAACATAGAATTAGTCATCTTTGACGTTGATGGTGTCATGACCGACGGCAGTCTGTTCATGGGCGATAATGGCGAAGAATACAAGGCATTTAATTCACAGGATGGCCACGGCATGCGCATGTTGCAGGAAGGCGGTGTGCGTGCAGCGATTATTACCGGGCGCAGTTCGCAGGTGGTGAAACATCGCATGAAAGATCTTGGCGTCACCCTGATTTATCAGGGCTACCGCGACAAACGCCCGGCGTTTGAATCACTGTTACAGTCGGTCGCACTGAAACCTGAACAGGTGGCCTATGTTGGCGACGATGTGGTCGATCTGCCGATCATGTCCCAGGTGGGACTGGCTATTGCGGTGCAGGATGCACACGCTTTTGTAAAACAGCATTCACACTGGATCACGCCACGTAACGGTGGTCGTGGCGCGGTGCGCGATGTTTGTGAAATGATGCTGGAAGCACGCGGCCTGCTCGCAGACAAACTGGCCAGTTATCTACAGCCATAAGTTCTAACACAAATGCGCCTGAAATCTCTTTTTACCCTGCTCAGCCTGTCACTGATCGCGCTTGTGATCTGGTGGTTTCGGCTGGTCGACGACCGCCCGGTGAACCTGCTCACCAGAGTCAACCCGCATTTTATCGACGCTTATATGCGTAACTTCAAACTCACTGCAATGAATGCCGATGGCAAACCCGGATATACTCTGCGTGCCCATAAGTTCAACCATTACAACGACCAGGATATAGCCACATTGCAACAACCTGTTATTCATCTGGAGCACGCGAATTCAAACTGGCAGCTAAGTGCTCAGGATGGCGAAATCAACGATACTCAAAATAAGATCGTGCTCTACAAAAACGTGGTCATGCAGCAACTCCCGGGGCAGGCAGGCGCAGATCACACAGCCCCGCCTGGAGTACGATTGCGCACTGAACGTCTCGATATTGACACCAATAAGCAGCTCGTCACTTCGGATCAGTTAACCCGGATCGACTACAAGCATATCAGTCTGAGTTCACACGGTATCCGGCTTGATAATCTAAAGGGAAAACTCGATTTGCTCGCGGAGGTCACAGGTGTTTATGCGGCACCATAAACTTGCGATTCTACTCTGCCTTGTCAGCATCGGCTTCCAGGCTCACGCTGACAATAAGGAGCAGATCCTGATTCACGCAGATTCCATGCAGCTGGACGTCAACACGGGCAACAGCGTGTACCGGGGTAATGTCAGCTTCACCCAGGGCAAAATAGAGATCCATGGTGATACCATCACCGTCAGCAGTAAAAACGGTAGTATCAATGAAATCAAAATAGAAGGCGACCCTGCACGTTATAGCGACACCAGCCAGAACAACAACCACGTCCTGGCTGAAAGCAACAAGATGGATTACAGAGTGGCGGACAACCAGCTCAGCATGCAGGGCAAAGCCCGGCTCGAGCAGGGTGACCGCCTGGTGCAAAGCGAGAACATTCTCTACGACACCAAAAAACAGATCGTTCTCGCCGGCCATTCCAGCGACTCAAAGGATCCGAGCCAGCGGGTGAATATTATTCTTACCCCTAAAAAACCCGCCCCCCCTAAGCCATGAGCCTGCTACGCGCCGACAATCTGGTCAAAAGTTATAAAACACGCTCAGTAGTCAACGGCGTCTCGTTTCAGGTGCACAGTGGTGAAGTGGTTGGCCTGCTGGGCCCTAATGGAGCTGGCAAAACCACCAGTTTTTACATGGTAGTGGGGCTGATCACGGCCAACAGTGGCCGGATTTCAGTGAGCGGGCGCGACATTACCCACCTGCCGGTGCATACCCGTGCCCAGTTAGGCATCGGTTATTTGCCGCAGGAAGCTTCGGTGTTTCGCAAACTCAGTGTCGCCGACAATATTATGGCTGTGCTCGAAATCCAGAAATCACTCAATAAGGAACAGCGCATCTCCGAGCTCAACCGGCTGCTGGAAGAGCTGCAAATTGAGCATCTTCACGACCACCTCGGCATCAGTCTTTCCGGTGGCGAACGTCGCCGGGTCGAAATTGCGCGCGCGCTGGCCTCGCGACCCGAATTTATCTTGCTCGACGAACCCTTCGCCGGGGTTGACCCCATTTCTGTGATTGAAATACAGAAAATCATCCAGCACTTGACCGAGCGCAATATTGGCGTGCTGATCACTGATCATAATGTACGCGAGACCTTAGGCATTTGTGACCGCGCCTATATCTTGAGTGGTGGTAAAATCATTGCAGAAGGCGCTCCAGCGGTCATACTTTCCGACGAACAGGTTCGCGAGGTCTATCTCGGGCGTGATTTTCGGCTATAAACTAGTTAACAGGCTTTACCTACTAAGGAGATACGGCGGCAACTGAATTTGGCAGTTAAAATTAGCAATAACGACACTGCCACAGCATGCCTGATGTCACCAGAAACCCAATGAAGCCCACACTCCAGCTAAAACTTGGACAGCATCTAACGATGACGCCCCAGTTGCAGCAGGCTATACGTCTGCTGCAACTGTCAACGCTCGAACTGCAAACCGAGATCCAGCAGGTTCTCGAAGAAAATCCATTGCTGGAGCTTGCGGAAGAAAGCGAAGCACAGGAAGCCGCCAACGCTAACACCCCGGAACGTGCCCAGGAAGATCAGGCCAATGGCGAAACCAGTGCGGCCACCGATGAGCACGTCAGTATCGATCTCGACAGCAAACAGGACATCCCTGAAGAACTGGCAGTGGACAGCAACTGGGATGACATCTACGAAACCAGCACCACCGGCCTGAACAGCCCAAGCCGCACCGACGAGGGTGGCGATAATTTTCTGGAAAACCAGAGCAGTGGTGACGAGTCCCTGTCTGACCATCTACTCTGGCAACTGCGCAATACGCCGATCAGTGAAAATGATTTTCTGATCGCGGTCACTATCATCGACGCCATCAATGAAGATGGCTATCTCACCGAAAGCGTGGAAGATATTCACCAGAGCCTGGTCAGTGATATTGACATCGATATCGAAGAAGTCGAAGCGGTGCTGCGACGCGTACAGCATTTTGACCCGATCGGTGTCGCTGCGCGCGATCTGCGCGAATGCCTGCTGATACAGATGGAGGCTTTCGCTGCTGACACACCCGGCTTGCAGGATGCCCGGATGCTGGTCAGCGAACATCTCGAACTGCTTGGCAGCCATGACTATGCCCGATTACAACGCAAAACACGCTTGACCGAAGCCCAGCTCAATGGCGCTCTGGCTTTTATTCAGACCCTAAGCCCCAAGCCCGGCTCGGCGATATCGAACAGCAAGCCCGAATATATCGTGCCTGACATTTATGTTTCCAAGCACAAAAACCGCTGGGTGGTCGAACTAAACCCTGAAGCCGCACCAAAAATAAGAATCAATCAGTTTTATGCTGACCATGTCAAAAACCGTGACCGCTGCAAAGAAGCGGCTTATCTGAAAAACAGCCTGCAGGAAGCGCGCTGGTTCCTGAAAAGCCTGCGCAGCCGCAGCGAAACCCTGATGCGGGTCGGCAAGGCCATTGTCGACCGGCAGCGACTATTTCTGGAATACGGCGATGAAGGCATGAAGCCCATGGTTTTACGCGATATCGCCGAAGAACTCGAAATGCACGAATCCACAATCTCGCGTGTAACGACCCACAAATATATGCACACACCGCGTGGTGTTTTTGAGTTCAAATTCTTCTTTTCCAGTCATGTGCATACTGTAGATGGTGGCGAATGCTCGGCCACCGCGATCCGCGCCATGGTGAAAAAACTGATTGATAATGAAAACCCCAGAAAACCGATGAGCGATAACAAAATATCATCCTTTCTGGTCAAAGAAGGCATTAATGTAGCAAGACGAACTGTGGCAAAATACAGAGAGTCGATGTCGATTCCTCCGTCAAACGAGCGCAAGCGTCTTGCCTGATTCTGACAACTATCAGAAATTTTGTAAAAAAGCGGTGCAGGTAGCTTGCCGCAACCGCCAGTCACAGTGACAGACTGGACACATGCGAATGAACTGTTCGCGCGCCCTGGCAAGGCAAGGACCGACTTGCTTGAGCTTTTTAATCATCAGTGGAGGCACTTATGCAAATTAACCTGACCGGACACCATATCGAAATCACGGACTCACTCAGAAACTATGTAAATGAAAAAATGGAAAAACTCGAGCGTCACTTTGATAAGGTCAGCAACACCCACGTCATTCTCGAGATTGAAAATCTCAACCACAAGGCCGAAGCTACGGTGCACATGAGCGGCAATGACATATTTGCCGATGCAGTCGCAGACGATATGTATGCAGCTATTGATGCGCTGATAGACAAACTCGATCGTCAGGTTAAAAAACACAAGGAAAAACTCAAGGATCACCATCACAAGAAGTCTAGCGAAGTCGTCGAAGATTTATGAATTTAGAAACACTTGTCAGCCCTGATGCAGTTCTGTACTGCGATCATGTCACCAGCAAAAAACGTGCACTCGAAGTTATTTCACAACTGCTGGGACATGAAGTCGGGGCCGATGACCCATTACCTATTTTTGAACTCCTTACGGAACGTGAAAAATTAGGCTCAACCTCGCTGGGGCATGGCGTTGCCCTGCCCCATGCCAGGACAGACCTGTGTGATCGCGCCATTGGCGCATTTATAAAACTCGACCAGGGCGTTGACTTCGATAGTCCAGACAATCTGCCTACCGATTTAATCTTTGCTTTAATGGTTCCTGAGCATTACACCGATGAACACCTCAAGATACTGGCCGGCCTGGCCGGTCTGTTTAATGACAAAAACTTTTGTCAGACCTTACGTAACGCAAGCGACTCACAGGAACTTTTCAAACGACTCAATACCTGGCAGATTACAAGTCAGGCCTCATGAGCGAGATTTTTTCAGCCGAATCAATCATCTTCAATCTTTCCAGCAAGATTGAGCTCGAGTGGGTCGCAGGTGAAGAAGACCCTGATAGCCCGCTCCATGAAATCAAGGTCAGTGATCACGCCACCCTGATTGGTCACCTTAATCTGATACATAAAAATATCATTCAGGTACTAGGTAAAACCGAATGTGAGTATCTGCATAATTCGGACCCTCAGATACGCGATGGCATGTTGCAGCAGCTATTCAAAAGTGCGCCCGTGGCAATACTGATTACCGATGGCATACAGATACCGCAGGAATTCATTAACTCTGCCAACGAATACCATGTGCCGCTTTTAAGCTGTAAAGCGGAAAGCAACGAAGTTGTCGATGCCGCACGTTTCTATTTACACGAAATGTTTTCAGACAAACAGACCGCGCATGGCGTCTTCATGGAAGTACTCGGAATTGGCGTGTTAATTACCGGCGAGAGCAGCGTAGGTAAAAGCGAGCTTGCGCTTGAGTTATTGTCTCGCGGCCATCGCCTGATCGCTGATGACGCACCCACGCTCACCCGAATTGGCCCAGATTTACTTGATGGCAGCAGCCCTACCTTATTACAGGATTTCATGGAAGTGCGTGGTCTTGGCGTACTCAATATTCGCGAGATGTATGGCGATAACGCGCTTAAAAGCAAAAAACATCTACGCCTCATTATCCAGCTGATACGGATGTCAAAAAAAGATCGCGAAGAACTCGACCGTCTTTACGGCAATCGCATCAAACGTGAAATTCTTGGCGTTGAGATTCCTGAAATATTAATCCCGGTTGCCCCGGGCCGTAACCTTGCTGTACTGGTTGAAGCTGCAGTGCGCAATCATATTCTGCGCCAGTCAGGCCAGGATGCCACTGAACAGTTCATTGAAATGCAACAACGAGCAATTTCTAACCCACTCAGCTGAACCGCCTGACAGATCACAACATATGAAAGTCGTTATCCTAAGCGGTCTATCAGGTTCAGGAAAAACCGTCGCGCTACACACCCTGGAAGATGAAGATTATTACTGTGTCGATAACCTTCCGCTGGGCCTGCTGCCCGAATTTATCGACCGGTTGCTGATCCGCAGTCTGCAGCCTTATACTAATGTCGCTGTCGGGATAGATGCGCGCAGTGATGCCAATGATCTGAGAAAATTTAACGAAATTATCGCCTCGTTACGGCAAAAACCCATTCAGATCGACGTCATTTATCTACAGGCCGAACACGCCACACTGATCAAACGCTTCAGCGATACTCGACGCAAACACCCGCTCTCGCGAAAAGGACTGCCATTGTTCGAGGCCATTGAAGTAGAGCGCAATCTGCTTAGCGATGTTGCTGCAGAATCCGACCTGATCATCGATACCACTTACACCAACGTGCATCAGCTGCGTGAACTGGTACAGCAACAGATCATTAAAAAAGAAGGTAGCAGCCTGTCACTGCTGTTTCAGTCTTTTGGTTTCAAACACGGCACACCACCAGACTCCGACTTCGTCTTTGATGTGCGCTGTTTGCCCAACCCCCACTGGGAACCCAACCTGCGCCCACTCACCGGACTCGATACAGAAGTTGCGGCTTATCTTCAACAACAAGATGATGTAACTAATATGCTGGACTCGTTGCGCGCTTTTCTGCGTTACTGGATTCCTAAATTTGAGCAGCAGAATCGTTATTATTTAACTGTTTCGATCGGTTGCACCGGAGGCCAGCACCGATCGGTGTACATCGCGCAAAAACTATGTGATGATTTCAATACTGAAATAAGCAATGTATCGATCCGACATCGCGAACTTTAATAAACCATCAACCCGGAATGCGTGTTGCTGTATTATTCATTAATCATCAGGATATTGCCAATCACTTAGCCGGCTCACTAGCCTATGTTAATGAAATTTTATAATTATCGTGATGTTCCCTTATCCGCCCTGCTGGGCAAAGCAATCGGCAGTGGCACTGCGAGACATCATACCGCACACCCATGAGGACAATTAATGCAACACAGCCGTGAAATCATGATTGTAAACAAACTTGGAATGCATGCTCGTGCTGCTGCCAAATTCGTTCAAATGGCATCCGCCTGCAACAGTGAAATCGAAGTAGAACGCAAAGGGCAACGCGTGAACGGTAAAAGCATCATGGGCGTTATGATGCTCGCAGCCAGCAATGGCAGCAGCATCACTATCCACGCCGACGGCGAGGATGCTGAAGAATCCATAGACAAACTTGAGCAACTTATTAAAGACCGTTTTGGCGAAGACGAGTAGCGAGCGCACA
>CAYRNH010000055.1:0-12579 GCA_964425515.1 uncultured Thiotrichaceae bacterium
ATCGTTGGCAGTGGCCCGTTTGTGATGAACACTTCAGATGAAATTCGCCAGGCAATTAGTGATTACCAGAGCGGCAAGATGGGTCATCTTGGCTGAACCAATAAATTCAATATAGCAATGACGAGTATTAGTTAAGTGTAAAAGACAGTAACGGCGCCGAATACAAACACGCCAGTCTAAGTAGCGGGTAATAATTTGCGAAGTTCGGGTATACAGGAACCGCAATTCGTTCCCGCCTTAAGCCTTTCGCCGATGGCCTCGACACTATCGAGATCGTTGTTTTCAATTGCATGTTCGATAGTTTTGATACCGACCTGGTAGCAGGCGCAAATAATTCGACCAGCATCTTCTTGCTGATTGCGAGGCTTACCAGTGAGCAGGCCCTGGCGTTCTGAATCGGATAGCGCGTCTTTCTCAAACAGGCTTGCCAGCCAGTCACGTTCCGGAAGGTGAAAATCCGGACTAATAAAAATACAGCTTTCCAGTTGCTCGCCTTGTAGTCGGGCGGCACGATAACGCTGTGCCGTCTTGTCGAAATATTCAATCCAGTTGATATCTGTTTCATTACTGCACAGTATCTGGCGTGCGGCGTCTGGCCAGTTTTGCGTTGCTGCATCACCGGCAATTTCATAACGCCAGTAGCCATAACCTTTCACGCGTGACCAGTAGGTGAGACCCTTGAGCTCTAGCTGCCGACGCGATAGCAGGAATCCATACCAGGTAGCAGCATAGGGCGTAATGTTAACCGGCGTGTGTTTGAATTCCGGTTGACCGGATATGGGATCCAGTGCGGGATTCACCAGAGCATCAGCGTAACTCTTACTGGCGAATTGATCGTTCCAGTGCATGGGAACAAAAACCTGCCCGGAAAGCTGGCTTTCAGTTACACGAGCGCGAACAATGATCCGACCCCACTGACTGTTGATGGCGACCAGACCACCGTTTTCAATTTTATATTGTTGCGCATCTTGTGGATGGATTTCGGCAAAAGGTTCAAAGACGTGGCCAGATAGTCGCGCAGATTTTCCTGTGCGTGTCATGGTGTGCCATTGATCACGAATGCGTCCGGTATTGAGACTAAACGGAAACTCATCATTGGTTGCATTGGCCGGTGCGTGCGACTGGATAGCAATAAACTGGGCTTTACCCGAGGGGGTAAAAAAGCGTCCGTCTCCAAATAGACGTTCCATTCCATCGGGCGAATCAAAAGTGACCGGCCACTGGACCGGTTTCAGATCGTGATATTCCTCCTCACTAATGCCAACCAGCGCGCTGATATCAAAATCGCGTTGGCCGTTATTTTCGTAACCGGACAACGCCGCGTGTTCGCTAAAGATGCCGGACGGATGACTGTAATCAAAATATTTCTTAAAACCGAGTCGTTGTGCAACCTGTGCGATGATCCACCAGTCCGGTTTGGCCTCACCTGCAGTCTCCAGAAAACTTCGCTGGCGTGAAATACGTCGTTCTGAATTAGTGACTGTGCCATCTTTTTCACCCCAGGACTGGGCCGGTAACATGACGTTGGCGAAAGCGTTGGTATCTGTTTTACGTACACAATCGGAGACAACGACAAAGTCGCAATGCGTGAGTGCCGCACGCACCCGATCCGCGTCAGGTAAACTGACAGCTGGATTCGTAGCCATGATCCACACTGCCTTGACCTTGCCTTGTTCGATAGCCTGAAACAGATCGACCGCTTTGTATCCTTCTTTACTCGCGATCAGTGGTGATTCCCAGAAATCCTGTACCAGTTCACGGTGTTGCGGATCGTCAAGTTGCATGTGCGCCGCGAGTTGATTAGCAAGACCGCCCACTTCACGACCGCCCATCGCGTTTGGTTGACCTGTGATGGAAAAGGGCCCCATTCCTGGTCTACCTATGCGTCCGGTCAATAAATGACAGTTAATGATGGCATTGACCTTGTCGGTTCCAAATGACCACTGGTTGATGCCCTGTGAAAACAGCGTTACCACACGTTCGGTGCGCGCGAACAGTTTATAAAAACTTTCCACGTCTTCTTCGCTTAATCCGCACAGCCGCGCAACCTGCTGGATCGAACCCGCATGCTCGCGCGCGCTATCCAGTGCTTCGCTCACACCTTGCGTATGTTCATCTACAAACAGCTCGTTGCGTTCATTGTGGTCATTCACGTAGACCAGCAAACCATTAAACAACACACTGTCGCTGCCAGGTTGTAAAGCCAGGTGTAAATCAGCAATATCACAGGTCGCAGTACGGCGGGGATCGATCACAACAATCTTCAAATCCGGATTGTTTTTCCTGGCCAGGACGATACGCTGATAGACCACCGGATGACACCAGGCCGTGTTGCTGCCGGCGAGCACGATGAGTTTGGCGCGGTCGAAATCTTCATAGCTGCAGGGCACGGTATCACTGCCAAAAGCGCGCTTGTGTCCGGCCACGGCGGAAGACATGCACAGGCGTGAATTGGTATCGATGTTAGCGCTGCCAATAAAGCCTTTCATCAATTTGTTGGCGACGTAGTAGTCTTCCGTTAATAACTGGCCGGAAACATAAAACGCTACGGCGTCAGCACCATGCTGTTCGATGATGCTGTGGAATTTACTGGCGACATATTCGAGCGCAGTGTCCCAATCACAAGGTGCGCCTTCGATTTCGGGTTGCAACAGGCGATCGTCATTGGACAGGGTCTCGGCTAGAGCAGAACCCTTGGAACACAGGCGGCCGTGGTTGGCCGGGTGTTGCGGGTCACCCTTGACCGCGACACTGCCATCCTCTTCCAATGTTGCAATGACACCGCATCCCACACCGCAGTACGGGCAGGTGGTGCGAATTCCCTGAATCTCTGACATAGCCTTAGCTGTTATTGGGGCAACCGTCACTGGCTACAGGTAACAGATAAATGATGTCATTCTCCAGCTTTATCGGAAAACTGGCGGCACAACCTTCATCTGGTGCCACGGCTATTCCTGTGTCGAGAGAGATCTTCCAGTCGTGCAGCGGGCAGGCAACCCGTTTGCCATGCACAATACCTTGCGACAGCGGCCCACCTTTGTGCGGACACTGGTCGCGTAACGCAAAGACTTCATCTTCTGCGGTGCGGAACACGGCGATATTGCCGGTCTCGGTTTCGATGACGCGGGCTCCTAGTCGAGGGATATCGTTGATCTCTCCAATCTTGATCCATTGATCCTGTTGCATGACTGCACTCATTATGAGACTCGTTTCAGTTCGTTGATGTTGATAGTTGCGATAGGTTTGAACTCGTGCGCGTCGACGCCATCCACACGTTCTGCCCATGGATCATTTTGCATATAGTGCTGGGAGTGACGAAAGCGTTCAGCCAGCGCTTTTCGATTCTCTTCGTCCTCGATGATTCTGTCTTTCACATAAGTAAGGCCAACACGTTCAAGCCAGGGGGCCGTACGTTCCAGGTAATGCGCATCTTCCCGATAGAGTTGCATATAGGCAGCCGCATATTCCAGTACGTCTTCTTCAGTTTTTACGTGACAAAGGAAATCTGTGGCGCGGACCTTAACACCACCGTTACCTCCGACATGTAATTCATAACCAGAGTCGACACAAACAACACCAAAATCCTTGATTGTTGCTTCAGCGCAATTACGCGGACACCCTGATGCTGCCATTTTGAATTTATGCGGCGTCCACGATCCCCATGACAATTTTTCCAGCGCGATACCCAGGCGGGTGGAATCCTGTGTACCAAAGCGGCACCATTCCTGACCGACGCAGGTCTTAACGGTTCGCAACGCCTTGCCATAGGCATGACCGGAAACCAGTCCCGCCGCATTCAACTCTTTCCATATCGCAGGCAGTTCAGCTTTTTTCAGGCCGTAAAGCGCGATACGTTGACCGCCGGTAATGTGCACAGTTTCGATCTTGAATTTTTCCGCAACATTGGCAATGGCACGCAGTTCTTCCGGTGTAGTATGCCCTCCCCACATGCGTGGTATGACCGAGTAGGTACCATCTTTCTGAATGTTTGCATGAACACGCTCATTGATGAACCTTGACTGATAGTCATCCAGTCCTTCGGCAGGCCACTGACAGATAAGGTAATAGTTCAGGGCGGGACGACACTTGCCACAGCCATCGGGTGTTTTCCATTCCAGAAAATCCATAACTGCTCGAACCGATTTTAGCGACTGTTCCCTGATGGCCAGGCGTATATTGTCGTGATTATGATCGGTGCAGGCACATAGAGGCTTGAGGTGCGGAGCAACCGAGTAATCACCGCCAACGGTTGATGCCAGAATGCTTTCGACCAATCCGGTACACGAGCCACATGAGCCGGAAGCCTTGGTATGCGCACGTACTTCTTCAAGAGTAAACAGTTTTTTGTCAACAATGGCTTTGACAATTTCGCCTTTGCACACACCATTACAGCCACAGATCTCGGCGGTATCCGCCATGGCGGCGACACGATTATCATTGCCGTGACCGGAGTCACCCAGATGGGCCTGACCAAACAAAATATTTTCGCGCATGTCGCTGATATCAGTGTTGTCACGCATCAGGTCGAAATACCATGAGCCATCAATCGTATCACCGTACATGACCGCCCCTTTGATACGATTTTCCTGCACGATTAATTTTCGATAGACACCGCGCGCGAAATCTTTAAATACCAGTTCCTCGGTATCTTCGTTGCCTGTAAAGTCGCCCGCAGAAAACAAATCGATACCGGTGACCTTGAGTTTAGTTGAGGTGACAGAGCCTTCATACCTGCCGATACCGTGTAAAGCCAGATGATTGGCGCAGACCCTGGCCATTTCAAACAAGGGCGCAACCAGACCGTAAGTTGCGCCACGGTGTTGCACACATTCACCCACCGCGTAGATACGCGGATCATAGGTTTGAAGAGTATCGTTGACCACGATGCCGCGTTCGCAATGTATCCCTGAGTTTTTGGCAAGTTCAAAATTGGGGCGGATGCCCACCGCCATCACCACCAGGTCTGCATATATTTCGGTTCCATCTTTAAAACGGACTTTTTCCACACGATCTTTACCAATGATAGCTTCGGTTTGCGTCTGCATCAGAAAATGCAAACCACGCGCTTCCAGTGTCTCGCGCAACATCACTGCCGCCGGTTCATCCAGCTGACGTTCCATCAATGTTTCGGTTAAATGCAATACCGTGACGCTCATTCCCTGATTCATTAAACCATTGGCCGCTTCCAGACCAAGCAAACCACCACCGATGACAACAGCATGTTTGAAGCTCTTGCTGGCATCCAGCATGCGGTCAACATCGTAAATATCACGGAAGGAGACTACGCCAGCCAGGTCATTGCCCGGGACTGGAATCATAAACGGATTAGAACCGGTTGCGATCAACAGGCGGTCATAGTCTTCTTCTGTGCCGTCATCCGCGATCACCTTGCGATGGATTCGATCAATTCTGCTCACGGTCTTGCCTTTGTGCAGACGAATATTGTTATCCGTATACCACTGTTCATCATTTAGCATGATGTCATCAATGGTCTTTTCACCGGCCAGTACCGGCGATAGCATGATGCGGTTGTAATTGCCATAAGGTTCTGCACCGAAGACAGTGATTTCATAAATATCGGGCGCCAGTTTGAGTAATTCTTCTACTGTACGCATACCGGCCATGCCGTTGCCGATTACAACAAGTTTTTCAGCCATGTGTTCCTCGTTCAATGTATTCATAGTTTTTTGGCATACAAAAATAAAAACGCCGTGTGTTAAATGAAATCAGGCTGCAGCCTCTTTATTATTGGCCGACTCCGAGTTAGTTGCTGGTTCATCACTGTCCAGGTGATCTTCAGCAATGTTGGTTACGTCCTTTTCATCGGGTTGTTTTTGACGCTCGTACAGGAATTTCAGTACCTCGGATCGGAAATGGTTATACCGTGGATCGCTTGCCATCTTGATGCGATCACGCGGCCGCGGAAGGTCAACGTCAAGTATTTCTCCAATGGTGGCGGCGGGCCCATTGGTCATCATCACGATACGATCAGACAGCAACACGGCTTCATCCACATCATGGGTAATCATGATGACGGTATTATTCAGGCGTGCCTGGATTTCGATCAGTGAATCCTGCATGTGAGCCCGTGTCAGTGCATCCAGTGCACCGAACGGTTCATCCATCAGTAGCACTTTCGGTTCCATGGCCAACGCGCGGGCAATACCGACTCTCTGTTTCATGCCGCCGGATAGTTCATTGGGTCGTTTGTGCATGGCGTGCTCCATATGTACCAGTTCAAGGTTGTGCACGATCCAGTCGCGCATTTCAGTCCTGGACTTCTTGCCCCTGAACACCTGCTTAACCGCCAGCTCGACGTTTTCGTACGCTGTTAACCACGGCAGGAGTGAATGATTTTGAAACACCACAGCCCGATCAGGGCCGGGTTCATCGACTTCCTTTCCGTCCAGGATAACCCCACCCGCAGTTGCCTGATGCAGGCCGGCGACGATATTGAGCACCGTTGATTTACCGCAACCTGAATGCCCGATCAGGGAAACAAATTCTCCTTGCGATATATTGATATCCACGCTGTCGAGCGCTCTAAAAGGGCCCTTGGGAGTAGGGAATTCGATAGAGACATGAGAAATTTCCAGGTGTTTTTCTTTCATTAGGTGATACCTCTTGCCCTTAGCGGGTAACCGCAGTCTTGTCCCAGCTTACTGCGCGTTGTAACAGCAGCATGAAATGATCCAGCGCATATCCGATCAGTCCGATAGTGATAACTGCGACCATGATCCGTGCCAGTGAATTGGAGCTACCATTCTGGAACTCGTCCCAGACAAATTTGCCTAGCCCCGGGTTTTGCGCCAGCATTTCTGCCGCAATCAATACCATCCAGCCAATGCCCAGAGATACACGCAAACCGGCGAACATCATCGGGATGGATGATGGCAATACAATTTTGTAGACATTGGTAAACCAGTTAAGGCGAAGCACACGACTGACATTGATCAGATCCTTGTCGATAGACGACACGCCAACGGTCGTATTGATGATGGTTGGCCACATACAACACAGGGTGACGGTTAGCGCTGATACGACAAACGACTTCGCAAACATGGGATCATTGGACACATATACCGCACTGACAATAAGCGTGATGATGGGCAGCCAGGCCAACGGCGAGACTGGCTTGAATATCTGAATAATCGGATTGAGTGCGGTATAGATCGTATTGCTCAGACCGCACAGTATGCCGATGGGTATGGCAATGATCGAGGCAATCAGAAACCCGGTCATGACGGTGATGATGCTGGTTTCGATCTGATCGAAAAAGGTCGGGCTACCCGTGTACGGATAAATTTCCACCTTCGCGTTCGGATTTTTGGCCAGTATCTCGGCATTTCGTTTTTCCTGACGGGCATAAAACTTTGCTTCGTGTGCTTTAGCCAGCTCATGTTCCTGATACAGGGCAACGGCCTGATCCCATACCTGCACGGGACCAGGCACTTTGCCCAGGGATGTCTGTATATGTGAAGCCATCGCACTCCATAGCAGTGAAAACACCAGGATCGAGATAACAGGAATCCCAAGCTTATGGAACAGGGTTCTGGGAACTTCAGACCAGTTGATGTTTTTCAATCTATACATTCGATCTGTTATCAAACTGGTTACCGGCAGTCGCATAGCGTTGGTATTCATAATCATGATCTCTTTAGCAATCTTGATGAATCAGGCTCCATATACTTCACGGCTTAATTTTGCCCGCCACGATCTTTTCCTTGCCTTTGAGACCAATCTTCAATTTGTCCAGGTAGGCATTAGGTTTTCTTCCGTTGTAAGTGATGCCATCGATAAATTGTGACGTGGCTGGTTTAAACCCGGTTTCCCTGGCGAAATCAGGAAAGTCGCTGGGTTTCAGCTTGCCTTCCTTGATTAGCTCTTTGGCCGCGATGTCGTAGTATTTCGGTTGATAGACTTCTTTGGCGATCTTGAAATACCAGCTATCTGGTTTGTACGTTGGTATCTGTCCCCAGCGACGCATCTGGGTCAGAAACCAGACAGCATCGCTATAATATGGATAGGTAGCGTTATAACGGAAGAACACATTGAAATCCGGAACAGAACGCACATCACCCTTCTCATATTCGAATGTTCCAGTCATGCTTTTCGCGATAACCTTGTAGTCAGCACCAACATACTGGCTACGGGAAAGGATCCTGGCAGCTTCTTTGCGGTTCTTGTTGTGATCTTCATCCAGCCAATTGGCTGCCCGGATCAAGGCCTTGAGTACGTGGATATATGTGTTGGGATACTTTTTCGCCCAGGCCGCACTGACACCAAACACTTTTTCCGGATTGTTTTTCCAGATTTCATAGTCGGTGATTACCGGCACACCAACGCCTTTGACGATAGCCTGCTCATTCCAGGGCTCACCAACGCAATAGCCATAGATCGTACCGGCTTCGAGTGTGGCTGGCATTTGTGGCGGGGGAGTTACGGAAAGCAGAACGTTAGCCTTGATGGTGCCGCTGGTATCACCATGTGCAGGATCGTAGAAACCCGGCTCCAGGCCATCGGCAGCCAACCAGTAACGCAAATAATAATTGTGGGTAGAGACAGGGAAGACCATGCCCATCTTGAAAGGCTTGCCTTCCTTTTCAAATTGTTCAACAACGGGTTTGAGGTAACTCGCCTTGATAGGATGTTCCGGCTTACCATCCTTCATGGGAATGTACGGTTTCATTTTTTTCCAGATATCATTGGATACTGTGATGCCGTTGCCATTCAGGTCCATGCTGAAGGATGTGATGATGTGCGCCTTGGTGCCGATTCCGATAGTGGCACCCAATGGTTGTCCCGCCAGCATGTGGGCTCCGTCAAGTTCACCATCAATCACGCGATTGAGTAACACTTTCCAGTTGGCCTGTGCTTCGAGCGTGACATAAAGACCTTCATCCTCGAAATATCCTTTTTCATACGCAATGGCGAGAGGCGCCATATCGGTCAGCTTGATAAAGCCAAATTTCAGTTGTGGTTTCTCTGGTGGGCCCACATCGGCACGACTTTGATTAGCCATCATAAGACCGAGGCCGATACTCAATGACATACCAAGTATGCGCAGTAATCGTCTGCCATTTGCTAAAGGTTTGTTCATTCTTTCCCTCTCTTTCATGTTGGTATCTGGTTTGTGTTTACGCGGACAGATGCCTGTCCACGGTTCGCGTTTTCTAATTTATGTATTTTCTAAATTGCAATTCACATGCCAGCTATTAATTTATTTATAACTTGCTGAAAATTAAGTGAAAGACATGTGTGCACGGTTTTATGCACCATTATGGGTAGAGTTTTATGCACGCTCGTAGCGCAAAAAATACAGGGCGCGCTCGAATATGGCGCATGCTTACTGCATCGTAAGTCGATGAATGCGTGTTCAGGAACGAACTGAAACCAATGTTGAAGCTGATTGCGAACTTATTAAATGAGCAAGCTAGAAGTGTTTCCGCTGCATCGTAAAAACAATTGATGGCAACGCTATATCAAAAACATCTGTGGAAGAGGATGGCAGGCTGTCTTACAGAACGGGATACGCCGAATAAAATTATTCGATCCCCGGGTTTTGCTCACCGACTCCATCGTACCAGTCAGCCAGCTGCCGATGTATCTTGTTCTGGATAAAATCCAGCCCTTGCCTGACCACTTCTTTCTGGGAATTGACGATATTCGTCGCCATTCTGAAAATAAGATGGCTGTCGAGTTCTATCTTGTCCTGATGCAAAATCTTGTTTTCCACCAACTGGATCAACTGCACGATGCGAACATCCTGAATTTGCAGATCAACCAGGGCAGGAACATCGTGCAGGGAATATTTTTGAAGCAGTTTTGACAATACGCGAAAACGCTCTTTTTTCAGGTTTAGCTGTTTGAGCAGGTAATCCAGCAAGGCAGTGTGTTCGGAATCGCAGGCACCAATAACGCATGCATGTGTCGCCAGACCGCGCATCCGGGCAAGCAATTCCATGAATTCCGGCGTCTCTACCAGGATAAATTCAACCAGCATGGTATCGCTCGACGACGAATCTGACTGTGACGATGGACCGCTTGAATATGCAAGCGCGAAGCCATGTGTTTTCTCTGCAAGGGACGACATCAGTTCCATCTGCTTTTCTATAAAATTACTGTGCAGATTAAAATTTTCCAGCGCCGCCGCTCCTGACCAGTTGCGCACGGTTTCCCATTCCTGCAATAGTGTTTTAATAATCTGCGGAAGGATTGGCGTGGATAATTCCTGATTCAGGATTTGTAGCGTTGCCAGGCGGTAATCAATCTCAGTCTGTAGATCAGCAGCTTTGTCGGCGAAGGACCTGTCACCTTCCAGCAGCGCAAGGTTGGTTCCGCGATGTTGCTGGGCAACCGTAATGAGTGAGATCAGTTGCCGAATGACAGTAATTGAGCGTACGTGATACAGGTACTTTGCGATAACGCTTTGTACCAACGGGACATTAACCCCCTCAACCGGGTCCACCTGACTATCGGCTTTTTCGGGTAGCATCTGGACTCTTTAAAGTTAGACTGTATGGAAGACAAGCGCCATTTTAACCCAATTATATCTGGTGCTGTTGAGCTACATTAAATGGCTATCCAAAGCTACGTTTGCTAATGGCCGCAGGATACCTCGCGTTTCAGGCTTAACCTTATGAAAATGTGAGAATAAAACTCATTAAAGTGGGCAGCTATTCCGGCGGGAATGTAAAGCCATAAACAAAGAAAAACCATGACTTTAACTTGCACGTTTGCCAGAAGTGGCAACGCTATTTCACAAGGAGCACTTTCATCGTTTGCTCCAGCATATATACCCTCGATAAAAAAACGACGCCCTACCCCCGGAAACCATAAACCGAGGACAGGGCGCCGTTACCCGAGGAACTCATTTCCGACCATCATCAGTCGTGTTACTGATATATAAGCAAGTGCTGTGCCAGTTTAATATTGCGATAAAATGCGGCTTTGAAGCCGATTCGTCCCGGGAGAGCGCACTAGTTCTGCACCTAAATGGCATCAGCGCCCGTCTCTAGTGCGACAATCTGCGCTCGCCAGGTCACATAATGAGGACAGTCTTTTCAGGCACGAATGCCTGATCTAGTTGATGTCAAAAATCGGGAAACAGATGAATTGGGCTGTGATCTGAGCTATAAATCTGGAACCATTCATTTCAAAGCAAGTCAGGTCATCACATGGGAGCTATGTTCAGCGCATCGTCAATGCTATGGGGAACGCTATTCGGCGGCATTGGTCTCGGCTTTTTCATCTATGGTAAAAAACAGAGCGCTATTGTGCCGCTGGTAACAGGTATACTGCTGTCAGTCTTTCCATTTTTTGTTACCAACCCCTATCTCATCGTACTGATCGGCTGTATTTTGATAGCGATTCCATATTTTGTGCGAATGTAGGCCGGCTCAGCCGCCACCTCTCTTATTAGAGCAACCCGTCCAGTGTCGTTAGCTACTTGAAACGCGAGAGCATCATCGCATCTGTGCAGCACTGGCTGGATGCGATTGTAATCGGACTTAATCTCTGTCCGTTTGCAAAACGTGAGCTTGTAAAAAACCGTGTTCGATTTTTTGTATCCGAAGCTGACACCGAAGAACTGTTGCTTGATGATTTGCAAAGCGAACTCGAATTCCTGGTGCATAATGATGCGGTCGAAACCACCTTGTTGATTCATCCCGATGTCCTGCAGGATTTTTATGAATACAACCAGTTTCTGGCCTATTCCGATGAGCTGCTGGAACAAATGGAACTCGATGGCATTTATCAGATCGCCAGTTTCCATCCTCAATATCAGTTTGACGGTAGCCAGGTGGATGACGTCGACAATTTTACCAATCGCTCGCCTTACCCGTTATTACACATACTGCGAGAAGACAGCCTGGAGCGCGCTATCGCCAGGCATCCCGAATCCAGCCAGATTGGTGAACACAATATAGAACTACTGAGACGCCTTGGGCGCAAAAAGGTTGAGGCTCTATTTCAAACCTGCTTTGCCGGCAAATAATCATAACCTGCCCGAGTCGCGATATAAAAAGGCCGCTAGTGATAGCGGCCTTTTTAATATGAAAAATACTGTTGTCTTTATCTTATAAACAGCATTTCACGGTACTTCGGCAATGGCCACAACTCATCGGCCACTTCTGTTTCAAGCACATCAGCATGCGCGCGAACTTCATTCATAAGATCCCGAATAACGTCAGCGCAATATTTCATGTGCTTTTCTGTCGATGCAAAATCATGTTTTGATATCGCGTCGCTGAGTTTGCCAACAGCCCTCATCATTGCATTAGCTTCGTCCGCAATAATTTTCGCAGCCGAACAATCCAGTGCAATATCCATTTTCGCCATGTCAGAACTGGTACTTGCCAGCTCAGAGAGATAATGAATAGCTGCTGGATAAATCATTGTTTTGGCCATTTCGATGGTCAGCTTGGCTTCTACTTCAATAGAGAGGATGTACTGCTCAGCATACACTTCGTAGCGACTCTTCAGCTCTACCGGTGAAAGCACGCCGGTATCCTTGAACAGTTTTTGCACTGATTTTTCACACAGGGCTGGGAGCGCATCAGCCGTGGTAGGAATATT
>CAYRNH010000056.1:0-12331 GCA_964425515.1 uncultured Thiotrichaceae bacterium
TTCAATCAGATTATAGAGGTCGATGCCGAGCGGAAGGTCGCGCGTGTCCAGCCCGGGGTGCGCAATCTGGCAATCTCGCAGGCGGTGGAAAAACTCGGGCTTTATTATGCGCCTGATCCGTCCTCGCAAATCGCCTGCAGTATTGGCGGTAATGTGGCAGAAAATTCCGGTGGCGTGCATTGTCTGAAATACGGGCTCACGGTGCACAATATTCAGCAGCTCACCATCATCACCATCGAAGGCGAGCTTTTGAGCATCGGTGGTGGTGGCCTCGATAGCGCGGGTTATGATCTGCTTGCGCTGATGACCGGTTCCGAAGGCATGCTTGGTATTATTGTTGACGTCACGGTGAAGTTATTAACGATTCCGGAACGCGCACAGGTGATGCTCGCTGCATTCGATGATATTGCCAAAGCCGGCGCCGCAGTGGGCGATATTATTTCTGCCGGCATTATTCCTGCAGGTCTGGAAATGATGGACAAGCTCGCGATCCAGGCAGCAGAAGATTTTGTCCACGCCGGTTATCCGCGAGATGCTGAAGCGATTCTGCTATGTGAACTCGATGGCACTAACGAAGAAGTATCCAGCCATGTTGCGAAGGTGCGCAAAATATTAGAACACAGCGGCGCGACCGAAGTGCGCACTGCGAAAGATGCGCAGGAACGCGCGCGCTTCTGGGCCGGGCGCAAGGCGGCGTTTCCTGCGGTGGGCAGACTGTCGCCGGATTATTACTGCATGGATGGCACCATACCGCGAAAACATTTGCCACACGTGCTCAACACCATCGCCAGTCTTTCAAAAGAATACGATTTAGCGGTAGCGAACGTGTTTCATGCAGGCGATGGCAATTTGCATCCATTGATACTTTATGATGCCAACAAACCCGGTGAGCTCGAACGCACCGAAGAATTCGGCGGCAAGATTCTTGAGCTGTGCGTCGAAGTCGGTGGCAGCATCACCGGTGAGCACGGTGTTGGCATGGAAAAAATTAACCAGATGTGCGTGCAGTTCAAAGCGCTGGAGCTAAACCAGTTTCATGCGATCAAACACGCCTTTGATGAAAGAGGCTTACTCAATCCCGGCAAGGCAGTGCCGACATTGCATCGTTGCGCAGAATTCGGTGCGATGCACGTACATCATGGCGAGCTGCCGTTTCCCGAACTTGAAAGGTTTTGAGTATATTTTATGAATGATACCGCGCAACACATCCAGCAACAGATCGCAGAGGCGTATCATGAGTCTCGGCCACTGGCAATTGTTGGTGGCAACAGCAAGGCGTTTTATGGCAACGCAGTCAAGGCTGAAAAACTCGATGTTGCAGAACATACAGGCATCGTGGATTACGCGGCCAGCGAACTGGTGATCACCGCGCGTTGTGGTACATCCCTGGGTGAAATCAATCAGGCGCTGGTAGAACAAAAACAGATGCTGGCGTTTGAGCCACCGCAGTTTGGCGACAGCGCGACCATTGGTGGCACCATTGCCTGTAACTTTTCCGGCCCGCGCCGCGCCTATGCAGGCGCTGCACGTGACTTTGTGCTCGGTTGTAAAATCATCAATGGCAAAGGCGAGGCGATGAGTTTTGGTGGTGAAGTGATGAAAAACGTCGCCGGTTACGATGTCTCGCGTTTGATGGCGGGCGCCATGGGTACTCTGGGTGTGATTACCGAAGTTTCGCTTAAAGTACTGCCGCTACCGGAAACAGAAATCACTGTAGTGCTGGATTGTAGCGATGTCAAAGCGCTGGAAAATATGCACCGCTGGGCGCGCGCGCCATTGCCGATCACAGCGACCTGTTATGACGGTGACCGTCTGTTCGTACGCCTTGGTGCCAGCGAAGCAGCGGTGACTGCTGCGCGCAAACATATTGGTGGTGAGGTATACCAGGCAGGTACAGAATTCTGGCACAAAGTGCGCGAACACCAGCACGCCTTTTTTGAAAGCAGATCATCCCTGTGGCGCATGTCGGTAGAATCGACTGCAGCCCCGATGAAACTCGAAGGCAAGTTTTTCTACGAATGGGGCGGTGCGCTGCGCTGGTGTGAAACCGATGCCAGTGCAGATGTGGTGCGCACCTATGCAGCTACCGCGAATGGTCATGCAGTATTATTTCGTGGTGAAGGCCGGCAGAAATTTCATCCGCTCAAAGAAGGTTTATTGCACATCCATCAAAAGCTGAAATACGCTTTTGATCCGCAACACATTCTGAATCCCGGCCGCATGTACGCGGATGTGTAGCGCAGCGTATGCAAACTAAACTCAGCACAGAATTTCTCAACAGCACATTAGGCCAGGAAGCCGACAGCATCCTTCGCACCTGCGTGCATTGCGGATTCTGCACCGCCACTTGTCCTACATATCAGTTACTGGGTGATGAACTCGACGGCCCGCGCGGGCGCATTTATCTGATCAAGCAAATGCTCGAAGGCAGCGAGGTCACTGAAAAAACCCGCAATCATCTTGATCGTTGTCTCACCTGCCGCGCCTGCGAAACCACCTGTCCATCCGGTGTGCGCTATGGCCGATTAGTCGATATCGGCCGCGAGATCGTTGAACACAAGGCGCCCCGCGGTATGGTGGATACATTCACGCGTTATCTGCTGCGGCAGATTTTTCCGTATCCTGCGCGTTTTGGATTTTTTTTAAACATTGGCTGGTTGCTCAAACCGCTTTTACCGAAGCTGCTGGCAAAAAATATTCCGGCAAAACAGACAGGCGCAACATGGGCCAGGCAATCACAGGCGCGCAGCATGCTGGTATTGCAGGGGTGCGTACAAAGCGTCGCCACACCCAATACAAATAATGCCAGCGCGCGCATACTCGATCGTCTTGGTATTGAATTAATTGCAGCACAGGGTGCAGGCTGTTGTGGCGCAGTTAGTCATCATCTATCTGCCAGCGAAGAAGCACTGGATTTTATGCGCAGAAATATCGACGCCTGGTGGCCGCACATCGAACAGGGCGCGGAAGCCATTGTGATCACCGCCAGTGGTTGCGGCGCAGTGGTGAAAGATTACGGTGCCTTATTGCAACACGATGCTGTTTATGCAGAAAAAGCAAGAAAGGTCAGCGCGCTGGCAAAAGACATCAGCGAAGTCCTGATGCACGAACCACTGCCCAAAGCAAAAACCAGAACCCGGGTCGCCTTCCATAGTCCCTGTACCCTGCAACACGGCCAGCAACTCGCGGGCGTGGTCGAAACCATTTTGCAAAATGCGGGCTTCGAGTTATGCAGCATAGACGACGCCCATCTCTGCTGCGGCTCTGCCGGTACCTATTCCATTCTGCAGGCAAAGCTTTCACAGCAACTTCTGAAAAACAAAGTACAGGCACTGCAGGCCGATCAGCCTGACATCATCGCCACCGCCAATATTGGTTGCCAGTTGCACATCGCAACGCGCGCAACCACACCAGTAGTACACTGGATAGAAGTGCTGGCAGAGAATATTTAAATCAACCCGCGCGTATTAAAAGGCAGGTTTGTAATACAGCATTAACAATTGGTCGTGCGCAATACGATCGCCATTAAATGTTCACAGTTCTGTAAAGCTGGTGTAATGAAACACTTCTAGCATCTACCCCACCTGACATTGATATCATTCATTTCGAATGTGTATTGGTGCCTGGATTTCGTTTCCTTGTACACATTCAGCTTGTAATAAAGAACAGGAGAACAGTTTCATGAAAAAAACAGTTACGGCATTGGGCCTGGCGGCTTCACTGCTGACCGGATATGCACACGCAGATTCGCCAGTTACACCAGTCCCACATCTCAACCATGTTTTCGTCATTATGATGGAAAACCGTGCCTACGATCAGGTCATCGGAAATACGGATGCGCCATTTATTAATGAGTGGGCGCAATCTGCCAATTTGGCGACGAATTATTACGGTGTTGGTCACCCCAGCCTGACAAATTATCTTGAACTGGTCGGCGGTTCTAACTTTGGAATCACCAATGACAACGCGCCCGACTGGCACGGTGCCAACCCGATGCCCAATTTAAATGAACCCATTGCTGCCACTGGTACAGATTTAGAAACACCCGCAGCGATCGCTCCTTTTGGAGTCGACATTCCGGCGACTACTTTTGTCGGTAAAACAATTGCTGATCAGCTGGTCGCTGCTCACAAGAGCTGGAAAAGCTATCAGGAAAGTCTGCCGGATTCTGGTGCGGACAATGTCAACTACAGCGACGGTGATTTCTCCAATCTGAGTAATCTGTCCAACGTAGCGGCCCTGTACGCAGTCAAACACAACCCGTTTGTTTATTTTGCCAATGTTCAGGAAAACACCAATCCGCACAATGGTTTAAATAACGCAGTTGGGTTTGACGGACTCCATGGCCTGTACGCCGATCTGAGATCAGGCAGAGTTCCAACGCTTTCTTTCATTGCCCCCAACCAGTGCCACGATATGCATGGAGTCGGAAACAGCACCGCTTTCTGTACCTATTCGACATCAACCCTGGCCCAGATGAGCGATGCGGCTTTAAAGAAAATTGTTACCGCGATAAAAGGATCGCCAGCATGGAAGTATGGTAATAACGCTATCGTCGCGGTGTGGGATGAAAACGACTTCGGCCCCGAACCAAATCGTGTGGTTGCAATTGTCGACACCAGCTATGGTGTTCATGGCGTTACCAGCAATACCCCGTACAGCCATTTCTCAATGCTGAAAACGCTGGAAGCAGGTTTTGGTCTTCCATGCCTGAATCACTCCTGTGATTCTAATGTTAATGAAATGGATGATATGTTTAGAGCGCAGCGTAGTCGCAGTCGCAGTCGCCACGACGACTAAACAGGCGCGAAGTCTGTGTGATACTGGCCCCGCCATCTGGCGGGGCTTTTTTATACACTATCCATTTTAGTATCTGTTGTCTAAGATACCGATGCATAATTATTTCAAGGCGTATAGACGATGATTAAAAAACTACAGGATGTTTTGCACTCAGACATACCTCTGACCAGCGCCATTGGTATTGAAGTGGTCGAATACAATAACAATGAACTCACTCTTTCTGCCCCGCTGGAAAACAACGTCAACCACAAAGCCACCGCCTTTGGTGGCAGTCTGTACTCGGTTTGTGTTCTATCCGGCTGGAGCCTGATCTATTTGCTGTTAAAGGAGCGGGGATTGACTGGCCACATAGTCATCCAGGACAGTAACACCCGGTTTCTCAGGCCGGTTACCACAAACATAATTGCAAAATGTGCATTTGAGTCAGACGAGCAATGTGAAAAGTTTATTCGCAGTTACAAACGAAAAGGCCTGGCAAGAATCCGACTGCAATCGCGTGTTGTTTGCAATCACCAGACGAACGTAATATTTGAAGGTAGTTACGTGGTGCACAACCGGGCGAAGGGGATTTGAACGATTACTTATAAAACCTATGCAGCCTTGATTGCCGGGCGCATGCGTACTACATACAGTCAGTCAGGCAACTTATTGCGGAGACAATCATGCGTTTAATCGGACTTCTGGTGACCCTTGCAGTGGTCGGCTATGTAACCTACATCTATCTTCATTCTTCGAACATGACCACGGCCAATGGGGTTCAGACAAAACCGGCGGAATATATTGATCAGGCACACAAGAGCGTTGATGCGATAGACCAGGCGATGAAAAAACAGCAGGAACAGATGGCGGGGCAGAAGCAGGAGCAGGAGTGACGGGATAAAACTGGCGCAGCGTGTTCGATCGTTGCTGCGGATGAATATAAGCAATCGCTTATGCACACTCAAATAAACGCCAAAGTGTGACCAGGCTCAATATTTTTGCTATAAGTGGCTGGTTGCTGGTAAATTGCAATATTGCTGTAACGTATTTTATTGTAAAGTCTTTACCGGTTGTGCCCAGCACATCCGCATCCTGGTTCTGGACGGGCCTGATCTGGTCGGGGCTTCAAAGCAGTCCAGTGGATGAATAGAGCCAGCTCTGTATTACATGTAAATGCCCTGACAAAAGGAGTTTTAAATGGATATGAAACAGATTGTATATATCGGCGCACTAGGCCTGTTTGCTACCTGCTCACAGGCAACCGTGGTTACCTACGATAACCTGCCTGACCTGTTCGTAAATCCAGGTCTCAAAACCACCTACGATTTCGAAACCCTCACTGGCTTTCCGTCCTCGAGCGGTACGTTTGCCCACATTGGTATGTTCAATGGTGTGAATTTTGATGCTAGCACCTCCAGTTTTAGTGGAGCGATTTCGGGTACGCAAGCCATGACTGGAAGCAGCGATAGCTTCAGTGCCGCAAATGTTGATTTTTCAGGTGTCAGCGGTAATGTGGTTGGTGTCGGTTTATGGGGGCTGGATTTGACGACCATTGACAATGAAGCAATTGTGCTCAATGTTAATTACAGTGACAGCAGTTCGCAAAGTTATAACATTACGCTTAATGGCGCGGCCGCCTTCACGCCTGAATATTTTGGCCTGTACAGTAATGATCCGAGTCAGACGATTACGGGTATTTCATTATACGGTACTGACGACACGGGTGTTGACCGTGCATGGTTGATCGACGATCTGACGGTTATCACGGCGGCGTCTGTGCCTTCCGTTCCGGTGCCGCCAGCTGCGTGGCTGTTTGGTTCCGGGTTAGTAGGTTTGATCGGAACAGGGAGACGCGCACGCAAAGCATGACCTGACCGGTCAGCGCTTCGATAAACAAAAACGGCAGCCTGATGGCTGCCGTTTTTGTTTCGTAAATTATTTTTTTGCGGGCTTTAAATCCAGACTAATGATTCATTATGTTGCGCTATCAAATAACTGCGCACCGATGCTGTGCAAATTTTATGGCGTAACAGCATGTCTGTATGAGCTTTTTCGTGAAAGCCCGAGAACATAGGCGGGTGCGAGGATGGCATATATGTTGCTGCTGTGATATAGATAATTCACGAAATCTGTTAGATACCACTGACACTACGATGAAACTGACATTTTACAAAACGCTATGGGGACACGACGGCAACATTATTGAAGCCGCGCAGCTTGCCAGTGATGCAGGGTTCAAAGGAATAGAAGGACCGGCGCCCGATGATATGGTTGCGACAGAAATATTTTCCGATACCTTGAGCAAATTTGAATTGAAATGGATTCAGGAAATATGCACCGCAGGCAGTTACGTGCCAAGAAGACGGGCCAGCATCGAAGAGCACCTGCAGGAGCTTGAAACAAAATTAAAACTGGGTAAAGAGATCGGTGCTGATTTCGCGAATGTCATCGGTGGCTGCGATGCCTGGGAAATAGATCAAAGCGTACGATTTTTTTCAGAGGCACAAAATATTGCTGACCGTCTAAGTGTGGTCTGCAGTTTTGAAACTCACAGAGGGCGCAGCTTTTTTACCCCGTGGAACACAGTGAAAATTCTTGATCGATTACCCGAACTTAAAGTGACCTGTGACTTTAGTCACTGGGCAGTGGTGTGCGAAAGATTGATGGATTGTGAATGGGATTCCATCACGCGTGTAGCGCGGCAGGCGCATCACATTCACGGTCGCGTAGGTTACGATCAGGGACCGCAGGTACCGCATCCGGGTGCGCCTGAATATGCCGAGGCACTGGCCTCGCACCAGCGATGCTGGGAAACTCTATGGACATCGCAACTGGAGCGTGGTTACACACAGATAAGCATGACACCAGAGTTCGGACCGGATGGGTATTTACATACCTTGCCGTTTACGAACGCGCCGATCGCAGACCTGTGGGAACTAAATTGCTGGATGGCAACGACCGAGCGTAAACATTTTGAGCAATTCATTAATACCACGATTGCGAAGCAGGTCTGAAAAGTCGTGCAGTAAAGATTAACTGACTGCCTGTCGTCGACACAGACTGGCGTACATGGTGATCGCCAGTAGACCGCAGGCGGCCATCACGCCAACCATGGGCACAAAAGTACCATTGTGCAACAGACTGGCCACTGTGCCAGCGGTTGCGCCGAGTCCGAAGCGTGCGGTGCCGGTGAAGGCCGAAGCCGTCCCCGCCAGTTTTGGAAACAGCGACATGAAACCGGCAATCGCATTACTCATAATGAGCCCGTTCAAGCCGATATAAAACGCGGTGGCGATGACCAGCAACAACAGCGGTGGTTGCTGTAGCTGGCTGGTGCTGAGCAATAACAAGGACGCCAGCAACATCATGGTGAGCCCAAAACGCAGCATGCGTTCAGCGCCGAAGCGAGTGACCAGTCGCGCATTGAGAAAATTGAGCGTGATCAGCGCCATCACATTCAGGCCAAACAGCAGACCGTACTGGTCTGGCGACAGTTTATAGAGATTGATATACACATACGGCGAGGTGACCACGAAGGTCATGATGCCAGCGAAACTGAGCCCACCGGTGAGCAAATAGCCCATGGCGACCGGGTGCGTGATCAGTTGTTTGTAATTGCGTGCGATGTTGTTGATATTAAATTTGTGTCGGTGCTGAACGTGCAGGGTTTCCTGAATCACACGGGTAAACAGAATTGCGCCAACCACGGCAATGCTGGCCAGGGTAATGAACACCCAGTGCCAGCTGGAGTGAGTGATAATGATGCCGCCAATCAGCGGCGCGACCAGTGGCGCGGTCGCCATCACCAGCATCAGAATGCTCATGGTGCGCGCGTATTCATCCTTTTCGAACACATCACGCACCAGCGCAGGAATGGTGACGGCAATCGAGGCCGCGCCGAGTGCCTGCAAACAACGTCCCACCATCAACCATGTGAGCGTGGTCGAAGCCGCGCAGACCAGGCTGGCGAAAATAAACAGCGCCAGACCGCTGAGTATGGTTTTTCGTCGTCCAAGCACATCAGACGTCGGGCCCAGCACTAATTGTGCGATTGCAAACACAGCCATGTAAGCAGTAAGGGTGAGCTGTGCGGTTTCAATCGAGGTATGAAGATCCAGCGCGATGGTTGGAATGCTTGGCAAGTACATGTCGATGCCGAACGGCGTCAGGCCGGCCAGAAGACCTAAGGTGATAAACACCAGGGGGTGAAAACGCATGGTCTCTCTCTTGTTAAGGCTGTCCATAGCTTGCATGGCAGCGATGTATCTGCTTCTAGAGCATGCTGTTCAGTAACTGCCGGGTTGCATGTGTCCGGGTGCTGGGGGTGTTAGTGATTACTGTCAGCAGTTAGAGTGGTGGAACAGGTCTTCTTAAGCATCAGCATTTGTGCTTTAGATAACATTGTTTTTATCTGGAGCCGGAGTTTTTTGCTGGCGGCGTTGTTCCAGTTTTTTCATCGCATCCTGAATGGATTGATTGAGCTGTTTAATTTTGTCATTGACCGACTCGCTGATTTCCTGTGACCTGTTTTGCACAACGTCATTCAGCATGTTTACACCTTTACTCAGCGTTTTTTTCATCTGATCGACATTGCCATCCATTGCGCTGGATAATTGTTCAAGCATGTTGTTCAGGTTTTGTTCCAGTGAGCTGGTGGCTGGTGGAATGTGTGTTTCATTTGCGTCGACTTCCCATTGCCCGTTATCCAGAACCATCACCGTATTAAACTGGACCGAGCTATTGCCGGTGTTAATTATGGTGGTAACAACAGCGCGAGTATCGGTGAGCGCAACCGCATTCAAAGGCGTTTTTTCATTGGCTGGAAGTTTCGCGTACTGATCGAAACTGGGCTGAGTGCTGGAAGACACCATGGATCGAGCCTTGGCGTAATCACCTGTCTGCATCGCCTGCCAGTATTGTTGCGCGATATCTTTTGGATCGGCTGCCTGCATACAACCGCCGAGGAGTAAGCATGCGGCGAACGCGAATGTCTTTTTCATGGTTATATTCCAGTGCTTTAATGTGTTGTTAATAAACAGTTTCGGTGAATACGAAACTAGTTAATGGTGCTCGCATTTTTTTCATCGAGCAGTTCCTGGTTGTCACGCGCATCCAGAATTTTTTCAAAAATAGCCAGCTCGTCATCTTCGCCTTCTTCAAATTCATAGCTGCCGGGATCAGCACCCATAATCAGTTCGAAATTGTTGATCGCGGTTTCCAGCTCGGGATTGAATTCCAGCGCCTTTAGATACATGTTACGCGCTTCGGTCAGAAACAGGTCGCGAAAATCTGGATCTCGTTCGAGGCGTTCACGAGTTTCAGTTTTCTTTTCTTCGCTTAGAGGCATGATATCTCCGTTTATTTTTTGGCAGCATTGAAATGCTGCAGAGCTTTACCGCTGTCGATGGCTTCACGGATTGAGTCAGCCGCCGCTTTCAGCGTATCGTATTTCTGTAAATGCCAGAGCGCAATCGCGCCTGCATACACCAGTGCATCGTAAGCCAGACCCTGTTTGCCGGACAGTGCAGACAAACCTTCGTCAGCGGCCAGTTTGGCGGCGACTTCGGCATCGAAAGCAGCGCCGACATCATCACCCGCAGGACGTGGCGGCAGATCATCGGGCAGCGGAATGGTGCGCAGTTCCTGTTGAATGCCGATGCTGGCAGGATCGAAATCCTGCCCCTGTTCTTCGCCCTTGTCGTGATAATAAAAAGCTTTTCCGGCCTGGCGCAATGAAGGAATGATGCCGCCTTCAACGCCGCGCACCAGCACACAGCTGTCAAAGCCTGCGTGCCGTGCCAGCATGGAATACACGTGGGTGTACGGTGCGTGCACATAACCGGCCATGCAATGGGTTTTGAGTTTACCGCTGATCGGTTTGCTCAGGGTTTCGACCGTGGTGATCGCCTGGCGCTTGACGATGTTGGCACGCAGTGCGGTGAGATTGTGCAATGGGGGGCAGTAGGATTTTTGATCGACATAGGCCCAGCCGATGTTTGTATCAGCCAGCTGCGCCGCTGCGGCCTGCACGCTGAGATCAACCGGCACGCCCGCAGCTTTCAAAACACGATGGTGAGTGATACCGAATTTCGGGCTCATGGTTTCAACACCGTGCGACACGGTGGGCACACCCACCGCGGCCATCACTGCAGGCAAAAACGGAGACACCGGCAGGCTGCGGTTGTAACCATTATAAGGATCAGACATGTCGAGCACTTCGTCGACCTCGGCCGTGACTTTAGTAGTAACATCACGGATACCCGAAAGCAGGCCTTTGTTTTCTGCATCGGTTTCGCGTTTCATGCGCAGCGCGATTAAAAACACCGCGATCTGCACCGGATCAATTTCTCCGCGCAGCACCGCAGCCATGCCGGCGCGCGCTTCTTCCTCGGCAATGTTCTTGCTCATGTCCGGGCCGGTGGCGATGCGCTGGATAATCGAGCGCATGATGGTCTTCGAATCTTTTTGTAACAGTTCTTCTACTTCATTGCTCATTCTGGTTTCCTCTCATATCGCTACGAGGATATCGTCGCCGTCGAGTTTGACAGCATAGGTGTTAATCGGGTCTTCGGCCGGCTCATCGAGCGCAGCACCGGTTTTCAGATCGAAGCGGCTGCCGTGCAGCGGGCATTTTACGCAATCTCCATGTAATGAGCCTTTTGCCAGCGACGCGTCTTCGTGGCTGCACATGTCGTCGACCGCATAGACCTGACCGTCGACATAGGCCAGGCACAGGCTTTTGCCAGCGTGATCGACACGGAGCAGCCGACCGGTAGCGAGGTGGCTGAGACTGGCGAGTTTTACGAATGGTTTAGTCATAGAGCTCAGATCCAATTTCGGGTCAGGTATTTTAGCGTATTCTGATATGGCGTGCGATTAGACGGTGTGGGTGGGGAAAAACCCGGTAGAAGGTGGTGGATATTGTTGATTTGGCGCTATTGACTACGCTGTGCCACAAACATATGTCACCCCGGCGAAGGCCGGGGTCAAGTGTCTTTTTTATAGAGACTCAAAAACAGGACTGCTCGCTATAATTCTATCGTTTGACAATCAGCCCAACAATGCTTTTTTCGCCTTGTTGAGTTGCGCCGCAAGATAATCCGAACCGCCGCGGTCGGGGTGCACTTTTTGCATCATGCGCTTATGTGCACTGATAATGTCTTCGCGTGTTGCGCCGGGTTTGAGCCCCAGGATATCGAGCGCTTCTTGTTGTGACATGGTGGTGCTGTTTGTCTGTGCCTTGCCTTGTTGACCTGCACCATTTCCCGAGGCCTGGTTCGATCTGGTTTGCTTGTAAAAATGGCTAAGCATGGGCAGGTATTTCAACAGATTCGGTACACGCGTCAGCATCGCGATGGCACCCGCGATGAGTGCCTCGGGTGCACTGAGATGACCGGTGATGGCGAGCAGCGCAAGGCCGCCGAGCACGCCCCAGACGACGGTGGTCAGTACCAGTTTTTTGCGTTGCTGCTCATTGGCCTCGTTAAATTTGTTCCAGACGATGAGGCCGATCGCAATAATCGTTATCAGTAAAACCAGGCGCACCATAATT
>CAYRNH010000057.1:0-2210 GCA_964425515.1 uncultured Thiotrichaceae bacterium
TGCTGGCGACACAACAGTTTCCAGCAGAGGATGAACACATTCACCAGGCGGTACAGCTGGCAAAGAAAAAAGGCCGTGCTGTTGTTTATGGCATCTATAGCAATGAAAATCAGGAGCCGCGTTTACTGCTCGCAGTGCCAGTGAGTGCAGTGCAAATGAATCCGGGTGCGAAAGATTATACCGGTGCGGTTGTAGCAGTGATTAATCCACAAAAGAATTTGTACAAGATTCTTGAGCAACACTGGTTGACTACTGAGACAGACGAGACATTGCTGGTAACTGGTGATGCATTTAGTACCCGTTTCATCAGCCCGCTGTCTGGTAAATTTAAAATATTTCATACGGTATCGAGACAAAATAAAGATCAGGCGGCCAATTTCGGCAGAGATCGTATCGGCGATTTTGCGTTAAAGCAGGACTATCGCGGCAGGCGGGTGCTGGTAACGGCGCGAAATATTGCGGATACGAACTGGGTGCTGGTACAAAAAATAGATGCCAGTGAGGCGTTGCGAGAATCGCATGCGCATCAAAAATTTATTCTTACCATATTTACACTCGCAGTTTTCATCATTGGCGTTTCCTTCGTTGCGATATGGCGACACGCAACCAGCGTGCGTTTACAAAAAACTACGGAAAGCCTGACTGCAAGAACATCGCTGTTAAATTCGGTTGGCAACAATATCAGCGATCATATTTTCCTGCTTGATAAGCAGAACAATATACTTCTCGGTAATGCATCCTTGTCTCACGCGCTTGGCGTCAAAGTCGAGGATATTAAGAATAAAACCTTATACCACTTCTTCAGCGCGGATGTGGCTGCGAGCCTGCTGGATTTGCGCACACAGATGGGTGCGGACGGCACAAACTCCCGCGTTATGGAAATCAGGATTGGTGAAGAAAATTATATCTATCATGTTTCGGCCACCGCTTTGCAGGAGGGCGAGTACAGCGGCTCAGCATTGTATGTGTTGCACGATATCACCACGATCAAACGCACTCAGGAAAAACATAATCGTCTGCTAGAAGGTATTATTGCCACGCTGGTTCGCGCGGTTGATATGCATGATCCGCATTGTGCGCATCACTCAGAGCGCACGCGCGAAGTAGCAGTCGCAGTAGCAACCGCAATGGGGCTTGATGCAGAACGTACCCGAGCGCTAGGTACAGCGGCGCAGTTAGCGAATCTTGGTAAATTAAATCTACCGCGCGAATTATTAACAAAGATGCAGCCGCTGAGCAGCGAAGAACAGGCGCGAATGCACAACAGCGTGCTGGATACGGTCAATATTCTCAAAGGGCTTGAATTTGATGGCCCGGTTGTCGATATTATTAGCCAGAAAAATGAATATCTTGATGGCAGTGGTTATCCCGAGGGAATCAAAGGTGATGCTATTCTGACTGAATCAAGAATACTGTCAGTGGCGAATGCATTTGTTGCGATGTCGAGTGCGCGCGCTTATCGACAGGGTAAGCCGGTGCACGAAGTGCTGGATGCTCTACTGGCACAGGCCGATAAGCGTTATGACCGACATGTGCTGGCGGCACTGTTTTATGTGGCTGAGAATCGTGCTGACTGGAATAGCTGGCAAGTGGTTGCTGATCCGCAATAGCCTGCGACATTGCTGCCACAATAAAAACGCCCGCATTGCGGGCGTTTTCTGGTGTACTGTAAAAAAATGATGATACTTAATAATCATTTCTACGCGGTGCGGTGTAACTGCCGCCACCGGCTGCCAGAAACGGCGGTGTCCGGCCCACCAACGACTCGATGATCTGCAATTCCAGGTCGGTATGGTTGATAAAAGGTGCCGGTCTAATATTATGACCAGGTTGTTCATTTGTGAGTATGTAGCGTGGCGCATTGTGGTGATGCGAAACGATGGTTTCTCTGCTTTCCTTGTCTTTATCAGCAAACAAATCCACGACACCGTAACAGGTACAAACATAAGACTGTTCCGGGTCGGTTTCGATATAGATGCCTGTGCCACGAATACCGATGGTCGCGTTCGGTGTGTACATTCGGTGTTTGGTTTTTCCGAAGACGGACAGCAGTTTACCGGTCACCAGACGCAAGGCATTAATCACCACGCCGCCACCGGACATCTCAAGATGGCTGTTGCTTCTGAGAATAAAAGCATCTTTGCCAACCGCAAAAATGATGTGACTACGGTGCCCCGTATTGATCACATCGCTTGCTTCTATTTTGGTGT
>CAYRNH010000057.1:2310-12263 GCA_964425515.1 uncultured Thiotrichaceae bacterium
TTAAAAAAAACTTGATTATCAATATATTTACAGTGCAGACTAGGCTTGCCGTTTCAGTAACGCAACCGGACTGTCACTTAAAAATGAAATTCCTGAAACGTATATCTCATATAACTGTACTTTTCATCTGCTGCCAGTCGCCTTTTGTTTTCGCTGGTGACGATACCTATGTTGATCTGGATGCCACGCTCGGTCTGGATAACAATGTGACGCGTGCAAATTATAAATCTGATATTGAACGCGATAGTTTCCTGTCACTGGAAGCGAACTTTAACAGTGAGATTTTTCGTGGTCGAAGCAGCCTGCTAACCGCACATGCCTTGCTGGCGGCCGAGCAATTCCGGACTTTCAGGGGGCTCTCAAATTATTCAGCTGGCGCTGATGCGACGTATACATTCGCGTTTTCGGATGGGTTTGGTGCGCCCTGGTTTGCAGTCAATGCCAGTTATCGTGTCACACAATTTGATTCTACATTACGCGATAGCAATTTTGCGGCGGGGAAGCTCACCATGGGTAAGCGTATTGATGATCTGACCGATATGCGCGTGGGCGTGGGCGCGCAATCTCGTAATTCGGATAGCCTGGTCTTTGATAACCGAAATACCTTTGGTTTTGCCAACCTTGACCTTACAGTGGGTACCCGGCAGACGGTATATCTTACCTATCGGGTACAGAAAGGCGACACATTTTCCACTTCCTCTGATTCCAATATCAGCCTTGCGGTAATAGATGCGGCGGGTGCTGCTAACCAGCCTGATGATGTGTTTATCGGCAAGCGTAGCTACCGGCTTGATGCGACCACTCAGATGTTCACCATTGGCTACAACCATGGACTGGACGAGCTGCGGTCCTACGATCTTTCTGTACGCTACCTGAGGTCTAAAACAAATGTTGATCTCGAATACCAGGATATCACTGTGCGTGCAGGTTATTTCCAGCGTATAGGCATCGATCTTTAGCCTTTATCTTCAGGTGCATGACAGCGGATTTATTGCACCACGCTGATCAGTAGCAGTACAAAAAGCACCAGTGCGGCTGTCAGCAGCAGCACTGTTCCCCAGTGCTTTTCCTGCGCCTGTTTGCTTTTTTCCATGGCGGCCAGCATTACCGGGAAGAGCAGGTAGATCATGACCAGCACGAAGATCGCAAATGCAATTTTTTCCCACAATGGCATAGGTATACTCAGTTGTTAAACAGATTTCATTCGATTTGATAGTGTTTTTCGATGGCTTCGATGATGTTCCAGCGGCACTTCAAACCTTTTGGAAAAGTCACCATGTCGCCACTTTCGATAGTAACCACGTCGCCTTTTTCAGGTGTGATCACGGCCTTGCCTTCCACGATGTAGCAGGTCTCGGTTTTGTCGTATTCCCAGTCGAACTCGGAAATATCCTTGTTCCATAGTGGCCAGTCGTCGACATATAAAACGTCAAGTTTGGCGGGTGAAACTCTGTGTTCGATAACAATATGATCCATCGGCTTATACCCGTGTCTGTAAATCGCGATGTTAGCAGCATCGCGCGCCCAGTGCATGTGACAGGCTTTATCGGCTGATGTTGCGCATGAATCAAGTATAATCACCTGCGATATTGATCAGCTAAACGAACCGCACGAACCATGGCTATAGACAATATGAAGCAGGACAGCCAATGGGCGTTCTCAGTCGACCTGCCTGATTTTGAGCAGCAGGTGATTCAGGCATCACACCAGCAGCCGGTACTGGTCGACCTCTGGGCGGGCTGGTGTTCGCCCTGTCTGGTGATCGCACCGGTACTGATACAGCTGGTTGAGCAACACGCTGGAGCGCTGCTGCTCGCCAAGGTAGAAGTCGATGAAGGCGAGAACATGAAGCTCGCGGGGCGCTACAAGGTCAGGGGCTTTCCCACCGTGATTCTGTTCGATCAGGGCGAAGAGCGCGGACGCTTCAGCGGTGCGCAGTCGCTCAGCTTTATTCAAAAATTTGTTTCTGAGCACGCTCTTCCGCACTGAGCCACCGGGTATCGTTATCCAGGTGATGCGTAACTGATTTCAATAATGGTGTAGTAGCCGTTCCTGTTATCGTCTTCAGCAGTCGCAGGTAATGTCAGTGTGAGTTCGGCATCCAGCTCCTTCCCCAGCAGCATTTTCCCCATCGGTGAGTCCATGCTGATATAGCCTGGAGCATGGTCGAATTCGTCCGGTCCCACGATGCGGTAACAGTGCTCCTGATCCTGTTTGTCGAGCAGCCGCACCCAGGCGCCAAAATAAACTTTGCCGGTGTCATCCGGGATCCGATCCACCACGGTCATGCCTTCCAGTCGCTTGCGCAGATGCCGCACACGACCGTCGATTTCGCGCAATTCTTTTTTGCGATAAATATATTCCGCATTCTCGGATCGATCGCCTTCGGCAGCAGCTGCTGAGAGCGCGCGCGTGACTTCGGGGCGGCGTTTTAGCCAGAGAAAATCCAGCTCCTCCTGAAGTCGAGCTTTGCCCTCAGGTGTTATATATTTGGAGCCCACTGGCTGTGGTGGTCGATAGCGTCCCATGAGAAATATGTGTGTTTGTTTCTGAGTTTAATCAATTGCCGGAGTGGGCGCACTGGCTGGCGCAGGATGCCGACGGCACCTGGTGGGCATTTGAACACGAACCGAACCTGGCTGATAGCGTCTGGTACGAAAACGAGGTCGGGCGTTCGCTCAGGCTGGGGTCAGGCATTATCCCGGATGACTGGAAAAGTAGTTTGAAAAAGATTTAATGATATTAAACATATAATTATGATAGAAACATGATGTAAAGTTTCAATTGTGTGCTATAACTAAAACTACACATGGCTTTATCGAAGTGTATAAAGGATAACCAGCGGGAGGCTGGGCTTTCAGGATGAGTCACAGTGTTGGGATGGGGCTCAGCGTCAACAAATAGCGATGCTGGACGCTTCGACAATAATAAAAAAGAAGGGCAAAAACATGCAAAAAAAATATCTTTCTCAGGGTGCAAGTGCTCGTATCAAACAAACTGGCCAGGTGGTAGAAATTAAGCAGATTAGTGACCACGGTGTCGCGCTGGTTAAATTTAAGACCGGTGGTCAGTACATTTTGCTACATGATCGTCTGGAAGGCATAGATGAACCTCAGGTAGAGACGCAACACTAAATTCGTTTCAGTTGAGCCATACCAGTTCCTCGGGCATCTGCCCGAGGAATAAAAAACTTCAATTGCTGTTTGCTTGACATTGCATCTGCATGAGAGTGTATTAGTAGTCGCATCCGTGGCAAAAATCAGGATGGCGAATCGAGGCACTCAAAATGCGAACCAAAGATCAAAATCCAGATACTGAGCGCCGCAGACAGTGGTGTGATCGGCGAACCCTTCCCGATAGACGAAGCCCGGAGCGACTTTCACATAGTGGTAGTGACTATGATTGTCGTGCTGGGGTTCCGCGACGGCAGTCCGACCTGGCGGGTGAGCTAAGCGAAGGTGAGATCTGGTGGGGTTCGGGCCTGTTCTGATACAGGTGTTAGCGCCAGAATACAGTCAACGACTAACATTTGACCAGTGCGCCGTTTCTAACATCATTCTGTGAAAATACACCGTTATCCAGTATCCAGCCCGTGACCAGCTCGGCCGGCGTGATATCGAAGGCGGGGTTATAAACTGGCGCCTGCTCGGGCGCCCACAGGCAAGTGCCAAAACTGCCGCTGACGCCACGCACTTCATTTTCATCGCGTAGTTCGATTGGTATCGCATCACCATGATCGCAATTCATATCGATGGTCGTGCGTGGCGCAACCGCATAAAACGGGACCTGGTGATGTTGCGCCAGCACCGCTAACGAATAGGTTCCTACCTTGTTGGCAAAATCGCCATTGCGCGCGATGCGATCAGCGCCGACAACAATCATATCAACTTCGCCTTTGCGCATTAGACTGGCCGCCATGTTGTCGCAGATGATCTGGTACGGCACGCCCGCGTTCTGCATTTCCCAGGCGGTCAGACGCCCACCCTGTAACAGCGGCCGGGTTTCGTCTACCCAGACGCTGATATTTTTGTTCTGTTTGTGCGCAGTGACAATCACCCCGATAGCGGTGCCGATGCCAGCAGTGGCCAGGCCGCCGGTATTACAATGCGTGAGAATTTTGGCGCCGGATTTTACCAGTGCGGCGCCGTGTTCTGCCATGGCTGCGCACAGCGCGACGTCTTCGTTAAAAATATCCACCGCTTCTGCCACCAGTGCAGAAGCATCGGCACCGTTGTTTATCAAGCTCTGCAAGCGATCAAGATAATTCATTAAATTGACAGCGGTAGGACGTGAAGCGCGCAAGGCGGCGATGGTGCTCGTCAAACGCGGATTGTCATCACCGCGTGCAGCGCAGTGTCCCACCCAGAGTGTCGCAGCGATACCCAACAGCGGCGCGCCGCGTATTGCAAGGCCCTGGATCAAATCGATTAAGTCATTCTCATCGGCGCACTTGTGCCACAGTTCTTCGCCGGGCAAACGGCGCTGATCCAGCACCAGCAGTTCGCCACCTTCATAACGCAAAGCGGTTGACATCAGGTTTTGCATCGGGCTATTAATTTTCCAGTGTGGGAAAAATACTGGCGATATCATCGCCGGTGAAATGCGCTACCCAGCCGTCGGGATTATTGAACAGGCGGATTGCGGTGAATACCGGATTGGGTCCCATATCGAACCAGTGCCGAGTATTCGCGGGCACCGAAATCAGGTCGTCTTTTTCACATAACAGCGCATAGACACGGCTGCCGATGTGCAATACAAACAAGCCATGGCCGCGTACAAAAAAGCGTACTTCATCTTCGTTGTGGCGGTGTTCTTCGAGAAACTTGTTTCTGAAATCATCTTTTTGCGGGTGGTCGGGGTTCATGCTGACTACATCGTAACTTTGGTAACCCTGTTCTGCGACAAGCTTGTCAATTTCAGGTTTATAAGCAGCGAGAATGGTTTCGTCGTCTGCGTCCGCATCGAGATCATTGTCCGTATGCCAGCGTTCGAAGCGTACACCTGCAGAGCCCAGTTCGTTTTTAATGGTTTCGAAATCGTCGCTTTGCAAAATGGGATTCTGCGGACCTGTTTGCTGATAAATTGTGAGAGAACTCATGCTGTCACCTGTCGGTTATTAAAGCTGAATGTCATCGAAATTGTGTGCGATTGTATGCGAGTTAATCTGAGTGCTGGAGTCGCGAACCAGTTGTATGGTTTGCATGCCCGCTGTGCGTGCTGCATCCAGTTCTTCAACAATGTCAGATAAAAACAGTATTTTAGTCGGCACCAGACCAAGCGTTTCAATAATTCTGCGATAGGATTCAGTTTCACGCTTGTGCCCGATACGGGTATCAAAATAACCACTAAAAAGTGGTAATAGATCACCGGCATCGCTATGGCCGAAAAGTAGTTTCTGCGCCTGTACCGAACCACTGGAATATACATACAGTTTTATTCCGTCCTGGTGCCATGCGCGCAGTTTGCGCGCAGCATCTTCGTATATATGCCCGGTAAAATCATTGTTTTCAAAACCGTGCCGCCAGATCAGTCCCTGCAAAGCCTTTAAAGGTGTTGCTTTGCGATCCTCACGTATCCATTGCAGCAGGATGGCGATCACGCGTTCAACATCGGCATCGCTTTCACCGGCTTCGTGCCGTGTCGCATCGAGAAGTTCCGCAACTGCTTTATCTTCTGCGTGCTGGCGTACAAATTCGGGCAGCATTTTACTGGCGTAGGGAAATAGAACATCATGAACGAAAGCAATCGAGCTGGTGGTGCCTTCGATATCGGTGACAATAGCCTCGATGTTCATATTCGTGACAGCCGCTCTTTTTGCATCAAGCAGGCAAACAGAAATTCAAAACCTTCAATATGGCGTTGTGCTTCGCTAATATCACGACCCCATGCGTACAGACCGTGGCCGCGCACCAGCAAACCGGGTTGTGTTAATTCACCTGCGTTAAATTGTTCCGCGACTCGATCGGCAAGTTCGGGAATATCTTGTGTGTTATTGAATACCGGTACTCGAATTTCGGGTTCATGGCTGGAATTGCCGTGCAGTGCCTTTTGCATTTCATAGCCGCTGATCTCTACATACTCGTTTACCAGGCGAGACAATACGGTGGCACTGACAGAATGCGTGTGCAACACCGCGCCGATACTCGAATCCAGCTGGTACAGTCGGGTGTGCAACGCAGTTTCGGCGGAAGGTTTGTGGTCACTGTTGACTACAGTGCCGTCAAACGTGCATTGAATCAGATCATCGCTACTGAGTTTTGATTTGTCGCAGCCCGAGCGCGTAATCAGGCAGCTCTGCGCGTCAATGCGCGCTGAAAAATTGCCGCCGGTGGCAAGGCACCATTGGCGTTCTCCAAAGAGCTGGCAGGTTTCAACCAGTTGTTGTGCAAGTGTGTTCATGCTCTGATTTTTTATGGCAAAGCATAATGATACACGTAAATCAGCGGCGATCGCAGATCCGGTATGGGCATGGCTGCGAGATTGCTAACGCAGCCATGTCCGTAACCTAGTTAACTGTCTGAATTTTCTGCTTGCGCGTGATTAGCCACCAGAACACAATCGCGCTGGCAGTGAGACTGAGTACGATCGTCGGGCTGCTGGGCAGGTCGGCAAGCGTTGAAATCACCAGCCCGGAGGCATAACCAATAACGCCACACAGATATGCCAGCATCATTTTTTTGTTGCTCACTTGCATGCGTTGCACCGCCAGTGCGGGAATGATCAGGCTGGAAAATACCAGGTACACGCCCACCAGCTGTACCGATGAGGTGATGGTAATGGCAAACAGCAAATAGAAGCCGATATGCGAACGCGATTTTTTAAAGCCGAACCAGATCGCGAGCACAGCCGCGTACAAAATCAGCGTGCTGATTAACTGGCTGTTACTCACCCAGAGAATCTGTCCAGCGAGCAAATCTTTCAGATGTTCACTGCCGTGTGGATTATTGGTGAGCAGCAAGATACCGACACAGGCGGAAACCACAAACGAAACACCGATAATGGCTTCCTGTATATCCGGCCAGTTGCGTTCGGTCCAGCGTAAAAACCCTGCGCCCAGAATAGCGCTGATCGTTGCAAAAACCTGAATCAGCACATTGCTCGGATGGTCAAACATGCTGTGTGCATAAATCACACCGACACCGGCAATTTGTGCAATCGCCAGATCGATAAAAATGATGCCGCGTTGCAGGACCACCATACCGAGTGGCACATGGGTAGCAATGACCAGCAGACCGGCAATAAATGCCGGGCCGATAATGGATAAATCAGTGAGTTCAAGATGCATGATGAATGTCCAGTTAAGAATCGTCGCGCCGGCATCACCGGCACGACGATGTTAAGCCTGATCTACTTGCCGACTAACGCTTTGATAGTGTAATCGAACAGATCAAACAGGTTTTTGACCTTGTCATTACCGCCCACGGTGAATGGAAGCTCGACCGCCCTGGCACCGGTTTTTTCTGCCAGCCATTCCGAAGCGCGTGGACTTTGATAAGCCGCATAAGCAATCGTATGAATATTTTTTTGCTTCACGGTATGTATCAGTTCGGCAAGATGCTCAGTGGTTGGTGGAATGCCCGGTTTGGGTTCCAGGAATGTGCTCATGTCGATGTCCAGCCAGTGCGCCAGATAAATCCAGCTGTCATGATATACGGCGAAGGATTCGTGTTTGATCGGCTCGGCTTCTTTTTTCCAGCGCGCCATAGCGGCGGTCCAGCGCTTGTTAAAACGATCATAGTTCGCCTTATAAGCTGCAGCATTGTCACCATCCAGTGCTATCAGACGCTGTTCGAGTGCAGCCGCCACCAGTGCAATATTTTCCGGGCTGGTCTGGATATGTGGATTGCCTTCCGCGTGCACATCGCCCTGGCTGCGGTCGACCACGGCGGGTTTTTCCAGCAGTTTCACATAATCGGACGCCATGAAGTAACCGGGCTGGCCGAGTTGAATATTGTCATTGCCGGCTCTTCTCATCAGAACGGGCAACCAGCCGATTTCGAGTTCAGCGCCGTCACACACGAGCAAATCGGCACGGCTAAGTTTTGCGATCAGGCTGGGGCGCGCTTCGATGTGATGCGGGTCCTGCTTGCCATTAGTGGCTGCATACACATTGACATGATCGCCGCCGAGTTCTGTTGTCAGCGAGGCCCATTCCGGTTCGCAGGCAAAGACTCGAAGATCGGCATGTGCTGCGGCGGTGGTCAGTAGCAGCGCCGCAGAGAATAATGTTTTAACTAATTTCATGTGTGTACTCCTAGAATTGGTGTGCCGGGTGCGAACCCAATGCAAAGGTATATTGAACGAACATCTGGTTATCGCTCACGCTGGTCGACTGGTCATGATTGAATTGCAGACGGATGCGACTGAACTCCGATGCTTTCCATTGCAGCATTGCGCTACTGCGTTTCGGATCGCGACCGCTGATCAGGCCGATGTCGTTGAGCACCGTGTTGTTGTTGCCGCTGTTGTTCGCGCTGAGATGATCCAGGCGAACACCTGTCGACCAGCCGTGCATGAACTGGTACACCGCCTGTGCGTACCAGCCAGTCTGATCACCGTTGTAGGTCGACGAATTACTGTTCGCGATATCGGTTACCGTGCCGTCCTCGGTACGTTTGAACATTTCGCTCTGGAAGTGGAAGTTGCGATCCAGCTTGTTGCCATTCGGCGCCCATTTGTACACCACGTGAAGTGCATTGATTTTGCTGCTGCCGGTAAACGTATTGGCATTCACGTCTGTGCGATTATTGACACCGCCGTCTTCCCAGTGGGTAACGCCGAGTTCCCATGAATTGCTGATGCCGATGTCGCCGCCGACAGTGAACTTAAGCGTCGATGCACCGATACCGCCGTTAGTGTTACCACCGCCCGGGTACGCGTTGCCACTCAGTGCCTCGGCGGTGAACTGCATCAACAAATCGGTCGGCAATATGTAGTTGAACTGCACGCCATCGTCTTTTAACGTGTCGCCAAACAATGCGCGGTACATCAAAGGCGCATCGGTGAAATCCCAGGTGTGCGCATGGTGCGAATTGAGATAGCCGAACGCTGACAGGAAGCGCCCGAATTTCAGGGTTATGCCATGGCCTATCGCCTGGGTCTCGGCAAAAGCCTGCTCCACCGACGAGGCGCCGTTAGAAAAGGAAAACGTTGCCATGCCGAAAAAGTCCTGATCGATATTGGAGTACATGGTGATTTCAGATTCGCCGACTGCGAATCCTGCAGGGTCAAGCCCGGCGCCTTCTCCCAGCTGGAAACCGGGTAATTTGTAGTTGGCGACAGCGTTATTCTGCGAATAGCTACTGTAGCGTCCGTCGAGTATCAGGCTGATCTGTGGATTGTATGCATTACTAGCTGCCATCACAGGTGGTGACAGCACGAGCGAAATAGCGCCCGCTAAAAATATTTTTTTCATGTCTTGTCTCGTAATAAGTTTTTGAGCAGGCATGGTCGAAACAGCACGTACGCACACGAGCGCGTGCATATGCAGAAGATTCAAGCAATACCTGATTAAAGGGTCAAACGATTAAGACAGAGAGGGTGGTGCGCGCGCCCGGTAGTGAGAGGGGGCGATGGTTTGCAGGATAACCAGTGTAGATGTGCTGGCAATACTGATAGTGAAAACAGAAGGAATTTGTGCGGTATGCGTTAGCAGCGCGTGTGAAGCATGCGCTAATGCAGATAGAGTCAGGCAATAACTGTAATGTTTGGTGTGAAACGGATGTACCGATGCGTGTACTGCAGACGCAAACTGCCCGGCGTAGAGAAAGACGCTGAGCAGAATGATGATTAGTCGAGTGCGTTTTAAATTAAACACTGTGCCTGGGGGAATAAAATTGACGCGCGAGTGTAACATTAGCGCAATATCAGGTACAAGTGCGCTGGTCAATGTCTCATCAAAGCAGCTTGCAATGCAGCCGGATACTGATAACTTAAACGCCCAACAATGATGA
>CAYRNH010000058.1:0-12238 GCA_964425515.1 uncultured Thiotrichaceae bacterium
CAGGCCTCTAGCCTGGAACAAGTCGCTTCCAGCATGGAAGAAATGACCAGCACAGTAAAACACAACGCTGATAATGCGAGCAGTGCTAACAAGCTGGCAATGGCAGCGAGTGAACAGGCGAGTGCCGGTGGTGTGGTCGTTGCTGAAGCTATTTCAGCAATGGATGAGATTGCTGCTTCTAGTAAGAAAATTGCTGATATCACCGGCGTGATTAATGATATTGCCTTTCAGACAAACTTGCTGGCGCTTAACGCGGCCGTTGAAGCTGCGCGTGCAGGCGAACAGGGCCGTGGTTTTGCTGTAGTCGCCAGTGAGGTGAGAAGTCTGGCGAGTCGTAGCGCAACAGCAGCCAAAGAGATAAAAGGACTTATTGATGAAAGTCTGCAGAAAGTAGACGACGGTGCGAAGCTTGTGAACCAGTCCGGCGGTGCTCTGGATGAGATCGTCCTGTCTGTCAAAAAAGTAAGCGACATCGTAGCCGAAATTGCATCTGCCAGTAAGGAGCAATCTGTCGGCATTAACGAGGTCAACAGAGCGTTGACACAAATGGATGAGATGACGCAGCAGAATGCTGCGTTGGTGGAAGAAGCCTCTGCCGCCAGCGAGGCCATGGGTGCACAGGCAGAAGACCTTAATAAGCTGGTAGAATTTTTTATGATTAGTACGGCTCAGGTTCCTGCTGCGAAAGTGATTGAGCGTATTCCATACAGTCAGAGCGGTCCACCTCCTTCTGATCCAGAACAATCAGCATCCAGGTCTTTGTCTCAGTCCAGTAAACAGGAACAGGTCAGCAAGAACGATGACGAGTGGGAAGATTTTTAGTGATTTTTTCCCAGTATATAAATTAGACTTTTTATTCACCAAAACGAAAAAGGCGGGGATATCCCCGCCTTTTTATGTATCGCCTGTGCGGATTTACATCAGCAACGGCACCATCAATAGTGCAACAATGTTGATAATCTTAATCAGCGGATTGATAGCGGGACCTGCTGTGTCTTTATAGGGATCGCCAACGGTATCACCGGTAACGGCTGCCTTGTGTGCATCCGAGCCTTTGCCGCCGTAATTGCCATCTTCGATATATTTCTTGGCATTGTCCCAGGCGCCGCCACCGGTGGTCATGGAGATTGCCACAAACAGTCCGGTAATAATGGTACCAATCAGTAGACCGCCCAGCGCCTGCTTACCGAGCAGCAGACCGACTGCAATCGGCATGGCGATGGGTAACAGTGAAGGAATGATCATTTCCTTGATCGCCGCCTTGGTCAGCATGTCGACCGCACTGGAATAATCAGGCTTCTGAGTTTTGTCCATGATGCCAGGCATTTCACGGAACTGGCGGCGTACTTCATTGACAATACCGCCCGCAGCACGACCGACAGCTTCCATCGCCATAGCGCCGAACAAATAGGGGATCAGACCGCCGATAAACAGACCGATGATGACGCGATAGTCGGACAAATCAAACAGAGTATTGTCGCCCAGGTTGTGTGTGAAGTCGGCAAATAGCACCAGAGTGGCAAGACCTGCTGAGCCAATGGCATAGCCCTTGGTAACGGCCTTGGTAGTGTTACCAACCGCGTCAAGTGGATCGGTGATATTACGGATTGCGTCTGGCAACTCGGCCATTTCAGCGATGCCGCCAGCGTTGTCGGTGATGGGGCCGTAAGCGTCGAGTGCCACAATCATGCCCGCCATGGACAGCATCGCGGTCGCAGCGATCGCGATGCCGAACAGGCCAGCAAGGTTGTGGGCGCCCCAGATTGAGGCGCACACGGCCAGTACAGGCAGCGCTGTGGACTTCATGGAAAGTCCCAGGCCGGCGATGACATTGGTACCGTCACCCGTAGTTGACGCCTGTGCAATTTTGCGAACCGGGCTGAATTCGGTGGCGGTGTAATACTCGGTGATCATGACAATGACACCGGTCAGCAGCAGACCGATGATCGCACTCAGATAAACATCCATCGAGGTGATGACCTGGCCACCGATCATCATGTTGTCACCGACCATGTGGGTGGTGATCGGGTAGAACGCGATCGCTGCCAGTACGCCTGATACGATCACACCCCGATAGAGCGCATTCATGATTTTCTTGCCATCTTTCACAACCACAAAGAAGGTGCCGATAATCGAAGCGACAATCGAAGTACCACCGAGAACCAGTGGATACAGGATCATGTTGTTGGTATCACCCTGGACGACAAGGCTGGCCAGCAACATGGTCGCAATCACGGTAACAGCGTAGGTTTCGAACAGGTCGGCAGCCATACCGGCGCAGTCGCCGACATTATCACCAACGTTATCAGCGATCACCGCCGGGTTACGTGGGTCGTCTTCCGGGATACCAGCTTCGACCTTACCCACGATGTCAGCGCCGACATCAGCGCCCTTGGTGAAGATGCCGCCACCAAGACGTGCAAATATCGAAATCAGCGAACTGCCGAAAGCCATGCCAATCAGTGAGTGCAAAGGATCGGCTACGCCCATTTTCAACAGGATGGTGTAGTAACCAGCAACGCCGAGCAGGCCAAGACCCACTACCAGCATACCGGTGATAGCGCCGCCGCGAAATGCGATCTGGAACGCAGCGTTCATGCCGTTGTTGGCTGCCTGCGCGGTGCGTGAGTTGGCGCGTACCGACACGTTCATGCCAATGAAACCGGCAAGACCGGAAAAGAAAGCACCGATGGCAAATCCAATCGCGGTGGTTGCGTTGAGTGTGAACATAATGACAAGAAATATCACTACACCGACGATGGCAATCGTGGTGTACTGACGTTTCAGGTAAGCGCTGGCGCCTTCCTGGATCGCGCTCTGGATGCGCACCATTTCTTCATTGCCGGGGTCCTTGTTAAGTATACTGAATATTGATACTACGCCGTAGCCGATGCCGACCAGTGCGCAGACTAATGCAAAGATAAGTTCGATAGCCATGTTTCAATCTCACTGATTAAGAATGTAAATACAAAAACGCCCTGTGTTAACAGGGCATACGAATAAAAAGATCAAGCTAAAGCACGGAATATTGAGTCGCGAATATCCTCAACACTGCCGATGCCGGCAATTTTGTGATAGCTGGGAGCACCGTCTTCACCTGTAGCCGACCATTCTGAATAGTATTTGATTAATGGTTCGGTTTGTTTGTGATAAACATCGAGCCGTTTTTTTACTGTCTCTTCTTTGTCATCATCGCGTTGTACCAGGTCTTCACCGGTCACATCGTCCTTGCCAGCGACTTTAGGTGGATTGAATTCAATATGGTAGGTCCGACCGGAAGCCAGATGTGCGCGACGACCAGACATACGTTTGATGATTTCAGCATCGTCGACATCAATTTCGACCACAGCATCGACAGGAATGCCGGCTGCTTTTAGAGCGTCGGCCTGTGGCAGTGTGCGTGGAAAGCCATCGAACAAATAACCATTTTTGCAGTCGTCATCCTTAACGCGTTCTTTGATCATGCCCATGATAATGTCATCCGACACCAGACCGCCTTCATCCATAATTTTTTTTGCAGCCTTGCCGAGGTCAGAGCCTGCTTTGACGTGAGCACGTAGCATATCGCCGGTGGAAATTTGTGGAATCCCAAATTTTTCCTTAATAAAGGTAGCTTGCGTACCTTTGCCAGCACCAGGACCACCTAACAGAATTACTCTCATGTACAACCTCCGCTAAAAGCTATTGTCTATTCTTATTATTAAACGATCATCTCTATGTGTAATATGTTTTAAAAGCACTCTCAAAATGCATGCCGGCTTTGATTTTCTATTTGTCTTTCCAGGCCGCATTCTAGTATCTGTTCATCGGCCGTGACTTGACCAAAGTCACGCGTACGCATCCCCCGACACCATGCATGGTGCCGGGTTCGCGAACGTCACCGTACACTACAGCGTAAAAGGCGCCAGTTTTTTAGCCACGGCTACTTTTTTCAGCACAGTGTATTTTGGCAGACCATCTTTATATGGAGGATAGTCTTCGCCTTTCATCAATGGCGCCAGGTATTCGCGACACTTCGCAGTAATGCCATAACCGTCTTTGGAGATAAAACTGGCTGGCATCATTTTTTCTACGTTTGCGATTTTCTTCAGTGGCGCCATTTCAATTTTCCATTTGTATGGCTTGTTGCTGACGCGTTTAATCGCGGGCATCACCGAGTTGTGTCCCTTGATCGCATACTCGACCGCAGCCTTACCTGTGGCATAGGCCTGATCAACGTCTGACTTGGAAGCAATATGGCGTGCGGCACGTTGCATATAATCGGCAACACCCCAGTGATATTTATAACCCAGGCCTGCCTGAATCATGTTGGCTACCACAGGTGCAGCGCCACCGAGCTGGCTGTGACCGAACGCATCTTTCAGGCCGGTTTCGGCGAGGAACTTGCCATCGGGCCAGTGCACGCCTTCTGAAACCACAACCGAACAGTAACCGAATTTTTTCACTTTATCGTCGACGGCTTTCAGAAATTTTTCCTGATTGAATTCAACTTCCGGGAACAGTACCACGATCGGGATTTCGTGCTCCTTGGTAGAAGCCATCGCGCCTGCAGCTGCAATCCAGCCCGCGTGACGACCCATGACCTCTAATACGAATACCTTGGTTGAAGTGGCGCACATCGAAGCCACGTCAAAACTGGCTTCCATGGTCGATACTGCAATGTATTTGGCAACTGAACCAAAACCGGGGCAGTTATCTGTGATTGGTAAATCGTTGTCTACCGTTTTTGGTACGTGCACTGCTGTAATGGGATAACCCATTTTCTCACCGATCTGCGAAACTTTCAGGCAGGTGTCAGCGGAATCGCCACCACCGTTGTAGAAGAAATAACCGATGTTATGCGCCTTGAATACTTCGATCAGACGTTCGTATTGCAGCTTGTTATCTTCCAGGCTTTTCATTTTGAAACGGCAGGAACCAAAAGCACCGGAAGGTGTGTAACGCAGGCCGGCAATCGCTGATTTGGTTTCTTTGTTGGTGTCGATCAGGTCTTCTGTCAGGGCACCGATAATACCGTTACGGCCTGCATAGACTTTGCCGATTTTATCTTTGTGCTTGCGTGCAGTTTCGATTACACCACAGGCTGATGCATTGATCACCGCAGTGACGCCACCGGATTGCGCATAAAACGCGTTCTTCTTACTCATGTTTTTGATTCCCCTGGAACTGGAAGTTTTAATGTTTAAAATCGAATTCTGTATGTAACACGCGTTGTTATTTGTGCGCCATCACTTCGCGTTTCATTGTTTCCCTGTCAGCGTGTATCTGGAGCAGCATCACCTGACAGTCGCTGATACCGTCTAGTCAGTTTTGCCGGTGCCATCTTGCTGATAGCTGCGCTCGCTCATCTGCGAGAATATTGCAGGCAATCGCTCAGTTCGCGATCATCCGGAAACATCCTGATTTCAACATCGCCTGGCTGAAGCTCGATGAGTTGCCCCAACCAGCGCTTTTTCAGCGTGATTTCAACAACCAGGTCTCGCTTTGGGTGAAATCAGCAAATCGCCATTGAATATTCAGGACGCTAACAACGGGGCATGAGGATACCTTAAATCTGACTATTTTTCAGCAGAATTCGCCGGTATTACGTCAGATCGCGGCTGAATAGGCGGTTATAAAGCAACCCCATAGAAAAGTTCTATAACAGCATTGAATTTATCTTGTCTGCTATCTGATTAATGCAGCTGAGGCGCATCCACAATGCCATTACTCAGCTCATCCATGGTCGCGTCACGTACCGTCTGTATGGTGATGTTGTAAGTGATATATTTGCCCGCAAGTGGGTGATTACCGTCTACCGTGAGTTTCCCGTCTTCGATATTAGTGACGCGAAATACCTTCATTTCACCGCGATCATTCTGAAATTCTACCTCGGCACCGATGCTGTGGAATTCTGGCGGTACGTTCTCCAGGTCATCGGTGAAGGTCAGTTCTGGCTGGATTTCGCCGAAGCCTTCGGCAGGCGTCAGAGCGACACTGACGGTATCACCGACGACATGGCCTTCCAGCGCCTGGGTGATTTTTTCGATCACATGGCTGTCGCGGCCCTGGATAAAATTGATTGGCAGATCAGTGCGTTCGAGTATTTCGCCCGCTTTGTCTGTGATCGTGTAGGTCAGTGATACATATTTGTCTTTTTTGATGTGCTCGGACATGAGATTTGTAGTGGTTATATATAAAACAGCATCTTACACTGGCCTGGCACTCTGTGCATGCCCGGACTTGGTTGCCATGACCTGTACACGTATAATTAGCGGCTCAGAGTCAGGAGATAGTATGTCAATGTCGGGTGAAAGTGGTTGTAGCGCATCAGAACCTTATGCCTTACGGGTATTGGGGGATTCCATGCTGCCCGAGTTCGAAGAAGGCTGCATCATTGTGATCGATCCGGGTGGAGCTATTCGCGACGGCAGTTATGTGATCGCGACGCACAATGATGAATATATTTTTCGTCAGCTGCGTATTATTGATGATAAGTATTATCTTCAGCCCCTGAATGATCTTTACGATACGGTCGAGATCGAAGCCCTGTCTATGATTAACGGTGTGATTTCGCAAAAAGCCGGCAAACGCCGTAAAGACCATAAACGCTACGATTGAATCGTGCGCCGATCCGGGTGCATAAGGCTCGAGCAAAATCCTGCTATTAACAGTTCATCGACCCGCTCCGGATCCAGTACTTCCTTGCGTGCGTTGATCAGCGGCAGTTCATAATCATTCCAGCCGCGTAAACCGGTCTGCATCGACTTCACATTTTTATAGCCCATGGTCTGCATGGTCTGCGCTGCCAGAACACTGCGATTGCCGGAACGGCAGATCACCACAATTTCGCGTTCGCGAGCGGCGATTAATTCGGGTACCGCATCTTCGTATTCGGCCTCGCAGGCGGTTTCCAGAATGCCGCGCGGTACCAGCATGGAATGGGCGATGTGGTAATTTTCGTATTCGCATTCTTCGCGAATATCGAGCAGCAACAGATCAGGGTTAGTGCGGGACAATTCATCGACATCCCAGGGGAATAGTTCTTTGACCTGCTGCCGAGCTGCTTCAACAATTTGTTTGAATGTTTTCATTTTGCAAAGATGAAACTCAAATATTATTTTCAGGTTTACGCAATCCCTGTTCGACTGCGATCACCGCTGCTTCAACGCGAGAGTGGATACCAAGCTTGCGCAGTATCGCTTTGACGTGCAGTTTAACCGTGCCATCGGAAATACCCAGATTGCGCGCGATCAGTTTATTGCTCTGACCATCAGCAAGCAGGCAGAGAATTTCGCGTTCGCGTGGAGTGAGGGCGGCAAACGGCCCCGCATTGTCGGCCGCTGTGGTTTCACCCTGCACCATGCGGGCAAGCGCATCGGTGAGATCGTGCGCAACCACGTTCCTGCCTTTTTCGATATCGCGCAGTGCGCTGACCAGTTCGTCGGGTTCCATGTCTTTTAATAAATATCCCTGGGCACCGAGGCGCAGCGATCTGATCAGGTCGGATTCTTCATTGCTGGTGGTCAGCATCACTACCGGAATCGCCGGGCTGTTTTCGCGCAGCGCTTTGAGTACATCCAGTCCGCCCATGGCGGGCATGCGCAAATCCAGCAGAATAATATCGGGGTTCAGTTTGGCAGAAAGTTCGATACCTTCTGCTCCATCAGCAGCGACCCCGATGACTTCGATATTGCGTTGTTCGAGCAGCCCTTTGAGGCCAACTCGGAACAGGGCATGATCGTCGATGATGATTACGCGCATGGTTTATCAGCCTGCCTGGTTACTTTGATATTGAAATTTAAGTTCGATACGAGTGCCTTCATCCAACTCGCTCTCAATGCGTAGTTTTCCACCCAGATGGCGCGCGCGTTCCTGCATGATAGTTAAACCTAGATGGTTGCCCGCGCTGCTCTGGATGGCTTTTTTATCAAAACCAATGCCATCGTTTTCGATCAGCACACGATAGCGGCCTTCAGCGTCACAATCCAGCAAAACGCGCACAATTTTGGCTTTGGCGTGTTTTCTGATATTGGTCAGCGATTCCTGCACGATGCGGTATACGTTCATTTCCATGTTGGCTGGAATGTCCGGCAAGGTGCGCACGCATTGTAACAGGATATGGATGCCGGTTTCTTCGCGGAATTTTTCCACCACGCGTTCGATAGAGGCCATCAGCCCCTGTTGTTCGACCGGCACGCGGCAGTGTGCTATCAGCTCGCGCAGATCAGTGTAGGCTTCATCGAGCCCGTGTTCAACCTGCTCGATGCTGTTGATCGCCATGTAGTCGCCCGAAGGCTGCAATGACTGGTCCAGAATTCGCACCTGAAATCGCAACGAGGCCAGGGTTTGTGCCAGCGAATCGTGCAGTTCATTTGCAATCATGCTGCGTTCACGCTGTGCCAGTTTCTGTCGCGCCAGATTTTCCAGGCGGTATTTCTCAATCGCCAGTGCGAGATGGTGCGCAGCGCTGAACAATAATGAAGACAGCTCATTATCCAGTTCAATAGCACCCGGTTCGTAGATAATATTGATCGCACCCAGCGTGTGTACCAGATGACGCACCGGAATCGTCAACATCTGATCCGTGGAGTCGCTGAGTAAGGTGCTAGCGGGCGAGATTTTGATTAATTCAATCGGTTCGCTGCTGCGGCTGAACAGTGAGCTTTCGATAGCTGTATGCTGTATCTGGCTGCTTTCTGCGTCGCTGATATTGTAATGACAGGCAAGATCCATCCAGCCATCATCGGTGATCAGTCTCAGACTGCCTGCTTTTGCTTTTAGCCGATTGGTCAGGTGTTTGAGGAAATGGTTGAACAGTTCCTGCTGATTTTCTGCCGAATTGATCAGACTGATGACTTCGTACAGTATGATGATGGAGTCACGGCTCCATTCGGTAATCGGACTGGTGATGTCCGATGTAGCTTTAGCAGCTTTGGCCATTTCTTTCACAAAGACGTGACTCTATTGTTCAAGCGGAGGTTTGTAATTCGGGTCACCCGGGTTTAAAAATATAAATTGTTTATTACCCGGTTCGAGCTCAACAAAATCCAGTACGGTATCGATTAGTAAAGCAGCGCTTTCAGGCGAAACGATGATTTCAATATTTTCGCTGGTAATACTGATGTCCTCTTCCTTGCTGTCATCGAATCCCATGCCGTAATGAATACTGTTATCGCTGTTACGTGTGGCAGCAATGCGCAGAGCCATACCTTCGGCCTTGCTTTGCTGTGCGGAAAGTTTGATCTGGCTGGCTGCGTCAGGAGTAATGGTAATCATAATTTATCAGTGGTCTGGAGTTTGTGTTGCCTTACGAATTGAACAAAGCGTTGTGTCCATGGATTTTTTTCAGTATTGCGCTGGTGGCTGTAGCAGGCGAGCAGATTATTATAGATATAACCATCGCTGTTGCCATTGATGCCGACACCACGTTTTACACTAAACGCAAATCTAGCATCATTATCGATATTTTTGAAACGCGAATAATGAAACTCGTGCGCCGAGATCCCGGTTTTCAGCGGCTGCGGCCAGAGACTGTCGGTATTTTCGCTGAGCTGTACATAACCTCGACCCTGAGGCCTGGATTCCATCACGATATCGCCACGGATACTACCAACCATGGGTAAGGTTTTCCCTTGCCATTCGATCGAGCGCGCCAGATACATCAGGCCGCCACATTCAGCATAGACCGGCAGGCCATTTTCAATCGCGTCAAAAATCGACTGGCGCATTTCAACATTGGACGATAATTCTTCCATCTGAGTTTCCGGAAAGCCGCCCCCGATCATCAGGCCGTCCAGCGCGGGCAATTGGCTATCGGATATCGGATCGATCTCGATCAGCTCGGCGCCTGCGTTCTGCAGGGCGAGCAGATCATCCGGGTAGTAAAAGCCAAAAGCAGTATTGCGTGCGATGCCTATGCGCAGGTCGGGTGTTGTCGGTTTTGCCGACGCTTTGATAGCGCCTGATTTGGCGGCTGCGTCGAGATCAGGCGCGGTGCTGGCGATCTCTTTCAGCAGGCCGAGATCGACCTGTTCGCTGACCGCAGCGCTGAGCAGAGCGATTTTTTCAGCACTGGCGGGGTCTTCGTGGCTGGGTACCAGACCGAGATGACGCTCGTCGATATCAAAGCGCGGGTCTTTGTGAATCGCACCGACCACGGTCACGTCAGTGTAGTGTTCGATGATACTGCGTAACTTGGCCTCATGGCGTGAGCCGCCGAGCTGGTTGAGAATCACGCCCCGGATATTGATATCAACGTCAAATGCCTGATAACCGAGAATCAGCGGCGCGATACCGCGTGTCATGCCACGGGCGTCCAGAACCAGAACCACAGGCGTTTTCAGAAGCTTTGCCAGCGCAGCATTGCTATCGCTGCCGTCGAGATCAAGTCCATCATACAGCCCCTTGTTGCCTTCGATCAGGTTGATGCTGGCACCGGCTGAATAACGCGCAAATGTTGCCAGAATCTCCTGGTGCGACATGGTGTAAAAATCAAGATTAAAACAGTCGCGACCAGTGGCTTTAGCCAGCCAGTGCGGGTCGATGTAATCAGGGCCTTTTTTGAATGCCTGCACCGTCTCGCCTGCAGCACGCAGCGCGGCGCAAAGACCAATACTGACCGTGGTTTTACCGGAAGACTTGCGCGCGGCAGAGATGAACAGACGAGACGTCATGAGCTGCTTTGCAGCTCAAATGAATAATGAACAATGAATAATTAATAATGAAAACTTCAGGGGGAAATGCTGCCTGGAGCGGGTTGGCTGAGAGTGCCTTTCATTATTCATTCTTCATTGCTATTTTAAGCGTGTGGATCCGCGACCGAATCTGCCAGTGAGGTGGGCAGGAAGCGCAACACCTTGATGGCAAAGGTCACCAGGAACATGGCAAGTGCAATGCCGCCAATACCCAGCATCACTTCAGGCAGGGAAGGCGAGTAGTGTGCAACCACGCCGTCAAAGAATGAACTTTTGACTTCGTAACCTGGGAAAATCGGTATTGGGAAAACCTGGCCGCCGATGATAATGACATACAGCTGGGCAAGACCACCGAAAATCACCAGAGCGCATACCAGCGCCAGTGTTTTACGGCAGTTGCGTACTGCAGGGGCATAGATCAATGCCAGCGGAATCAGGCTGCCGAGCAGGATCTGTCCGATCCAGAAGACTTCGGTATAAATGCCACCGTTTAACAGAATGAATTTCTCGATACCGTGCTGACCGGTCATGTACAGATTGGTCAGGTGATAAACGATGACAAAGTACAGCACTGCTGCAACAAAAACACCGAGCAGTTTACGCAGACGCGCAACCACAACATCGCCCAGTTCACGACCTGTCCAGTTGTAGGCAGCCATCATTACCAGGATGAAAATAGCCAGACCGAATGAGAATGACATGATGATGAACATCGGCGCCATCAGAGCAGTGTCATACGCGCTGCGCGAAACCAGAAAACCGAAAATAGAACCGGTACCAGTGGTCAGGGTAAGGCGCCAGACAAATGCGGCCAGCCCGACAGGCTTTTTGAATTTGTACATATTGTGGTCCATCATCATCCAGATGTAGGCACCGACAATGGCAAAAAACCCGGTGTAGAGAATAATATTCCAGGCAAAAATTGATTTGAAATTGTAATAGGTCATGGCGACGATCAAACGATCAGGGCGACCCAGGTCGAGTAGCAGAATCACCAGACCACCTGCCAGCAGGGAGACGGCTAATAGCGCGGACAGCCGTGCCATAGGTTCGTACATTTTTTTACCGAACACTGATGCAATCGAAGCCACATTGAGCGCACCCGAGGCAGCCACAATCAGAAACACAGCAAAGACATGCGGTGTCCCCCAGACAACCTGGTTGCTCATGCCAGTGACATGATGGCCGCTGGTTTCCATATAAATAGCAGCCGCCAGGCCGAATAGTACGAACAGGCCGAATCCAGCGAGCAGACCGAAATAGGCAACGCTCTTGCCCTGTATTTGTGAGTATTCGATTTTTTTCATCTAAAACGTTCTCTCTAAAAACTAGATGCCCTGATAACGCACGCCAGTGTTGAGGCCAAGGTTGGCGCGGATCTGCTTGCCACCATTCTTTTTCAGTTCTACCGAAATAGCGCTGTTGGGGTCATTTAAGTCGCCGAAGATCATGGCATTATGATTTTCAGCGTCACAGGCCTCAACGCAGGCGGGTGTTTTGTCATTGTCTACACGGCGAACGCACATGTTACAGGATTCAACTGTACCTTTGCCGCGAGGCTG
>CAYRNH010000059.1:0-12131 GCA_964425515.1 uncultured Thiotrichaceae bacterium
ATCGGCTGATCGCTATGCTGGAAAAAGTTCTTATCGCCAATCGTGGCGAAATTGCCTTGCGAATTTTACGCGCCTGTCGTGAACTCGGTGTCAAAACCGTGGCCGTGCATTCCGAAGCTGACCGTGATCTGAAACACGTACGTCTTGCAGACGAATCGGTCTGCATCGGCCCGGCCGCTTCGAAAGACAGTTATCTCAATGTACCCGCTATCATCAGTGCAGCAGAATTAACCGATGCAGTGGGCATTCATCCGGGTTACGGTTTTCTTTCTGAAAATGCTGACTTTGCCGAACGCGTCGAAGACAGCGGTTTTGTTTTCATCGGACCACGTCCGGATTCGATACGCACCATGGGCGACAAGGTGGCGGCAATCAAAACCATGATTGCTGCTGGCGTGCCCTGCGTGCCCGGCTCAGATGGCGCACTGGGTGACGACAACGATACCAATATGAAACTGGCACGAGAAATCGGTTATCCGATTATTATCAAAGCCTCGGGGGGCGGTGGTGGTCGCGGTATGCGCGTGGTCAATACCGAAGCCACGCTGGTCAATTCGATCTCGCTGACCAAACAGGAAGCCGCAAGCAATTTCGGCAACGATGAAGTGTACATGGAAAAATATCTGGAAACACCACGCCATATTGAAATCCAGGTGTTATCCGATGGCCAGGGCAATGCCATCCATCTTGGTGAACGCGATTGTTCGATGCAACGCCGCCATCAGAAAGTAGTTGAAGAAGCGCCCGCGCCCGGTATTACTGAAAAGATGCGCAAAAAAATCGGCCAGCGCTGCGTGGATGCCTGCATCAAAATGAAATACCGCGGTGCTGGCACCTTTGAGTTTCTATTTCAGGATGGTGATTTTTATTTCATTGAGATGAACACGCGCGTGCAGGTGGAACATCCGGTCACAGAAATGATTACCGGCGTTGACATCATCAAGGAACAACTGTACATCGCCTCGGGCGAAAAGCTGCGTTACAAACAAAGCGATATTGAAATTCGTGGTCATGCAATCGAATGCCGCATTAATGCCGAAGATCCGAAAACGTTTATGCCTTCGCCCGGTATGATCGAGCGTTACCACCCTCCCGGTGGCCCTGGCATACGCATCGATACACATATATATGGCGGCTACACCGTGCCGCCTTATTATGATTCGATGATCGGAAAATTGATCGCCTATGGTAACGACCGTGATATCGCCATTGCGCGCATGCAGGGTGCGTTATCGGAAATTAGTATTCTGGGCATCAAAACCAATATTGATCTGCACAAAGAGATACTGTCTGACTCGGCGTTCCAGACAGGGGGTACTAACATCCATTATCTCGAGAAAAAACTCGGGCTGTAGATTTTAATGAGATGATGCGCCGGAACCGACTCCGGCGCAGAGTCCGCAATTAAAACCGCACTGCTTTGTATCCATTCCTGTTGAGCAAAGCCACAACGCTTTTATCACCAATCAGGTGACCTGCACCGACAACAACAAAATAGCGCTTATCCGTTTTTAGATAGCCTTCAATTTTTTTCGCCATCGCAATGTTGCGCCTGAAAAACAACTGCTTGTAAAGAGACAGATAAGATGGATGCCGCGCCAGCACATCGTCGAACAAAATAGTATTAAGACGTTTCTCATCCCCCTGCTTCCAGCTTTGTACCAGTGAGCGCATGGTGTCATCGGTCTGATCAAAATCGCTCAGGGTTTCCTGTATAAGTAAATCGCCATCGGCTATTTTCAGCAACAAGTTTAACTGCTGCTGTATAGTTTCGAGTTCGAGCACCGGTTTTTTCTGTGCTTCGGCACGATGTATAAAATGAATATCAATACCGTCATCAGCCTTGAATCCCAGCTGCACCATTTGCGCTGCGGTCAAAGTCAATATCAGCATCCCGGGTTTCTGATGTTCGACCATGGAATACGGTATCTCGAGTTGCTGTAACTGTTTGCGCAAACTGGCATAGGTGTCGGCCTTCAGATGATCGCGTATGGTGTCATTTCCATGATACACACCTTCTTTCTGAATCATTTTTCTGGCCTGCGCTATTCCAGCCGTATCCATCTTCACTTCAACCACCAGATTGTCGGAGTGATCAAACGCCTGCTGAATGTTTTTGCGCATGGGATAAAAACTGGCATCCGCAAAATGGATCGAACCGAGCAAATAGACCGTCGCGGTTTTCGACTGCACTCGCCAGAACAAACCGCGATCCTGCGCTGCCTGAACATTGAAACTGAGCAATACGATAATGATCAGTGCCAGGTATTTCATTGTTTCTCTTTTATGTTTAATGCGGTTCGGTAAAGCTCGTTTTTGTTACCGCCGGTGAGTTTTGCCGCAATGCTGGCAGCCTGCTTGACCGGCAGTTCGGCGAGCAAAATTTCCAGCACGCGTGCCGCAGCTGCATCGTCCACAATCTCTGCGGCGCCCGCGACCACCAGCACGATTTCGCCCTTGCGTTGATTACTGTCTGCGTCTACCCAGTCACAGAGTTCTGCCAATGTGGTTTTGCGAATCGTTTCGAAGGTTTTGGTCAGCTCGCGCGCCAGCGTGACCTCGCGCAGTGCGCCAAAAATGTCGCGCATATCCTGCAGGGTTTCGAGGATGCGATGACAGGACACATAAAACACCAGGCTGCGGGTTTCATGTTTGAGGGTTTCCAGGTAATTTTGCCGCGCCTGCTGTTTTGCTGGTGGAAAACCTTCGAACACAAATCGGTCAGTGGCCAGCCCGGCAGCAGCCAGGGCTGTAATCGCTGCACAGGCACCGGGTATCGGCACCACCCGGATATCATGCGCATGCGCCTGCTCGACCAGACGGTATCCTGGATCGCTGACCAGTGGCGTGCCGGCATCAGAAATCAGTGCAATCTGGCTACCCTGTTGTAGCTGAGCGATCAGCTGCGGGGTCAGTCGGTCTTCATTGTGCTCGTGATACGCCAGCGAGCGGGTGCTAATGCCCAGATGATTCAATAAATGCTGGCTGTGTCGGGTATCTTCGGCGGCAATGACATCCACCTGACGCAAAGTCTCGATCGCGCGCTGGCTGATATCAGCGAGGTTGCCGATGGGGGTGGCCACCAGATACAGGCAGCCCTTCGCTTCTGAGGGGGAACTTTCGATTGACACGATCTGTCCTGGAAAACATACTTACCGACGCAGAGTACTCTGCGAAGAAAAACCTATACTGTAGCTTAATGATCCTCTTGTCCAGAATAATACCCATCACTTCATCCAGAATCCGACTCAGCCTGCTGGTTCTTGGTCTGTGCCTGACGGTCACGGCCTGCGAGCACGTCGAACCCCGGAAACAAAATCTCGCCCAGGTGATATCGACCACTGAAACCGGGGTCGTCGAGGACAAGAACAGTCCGGAGTATTACATTCAGCAGGCCAATCAAAGCCAGGGCGAGCAACGCCAGCAATACCTGCTCAAAGCTGCTGAACTGCTCTATCAGCGCGGCGATCTGGCCACGGCACAAAGCCAGCTGGCCAATCTCCAGCCCGACCAGCTGGCAGCACAGCGCCAGCAGGACATCCAGTTACTGGCTGCGAGAATAGCGGTTGCCAGCAATAATCCGAGCCAGGCACTGGCGCTGATTCCGGCCAATGACCTGCTGACCCCGTCACAACAGCTGGAAGCCGAAAAAATCCGCTCCGACATCGATTTCATTAATGGCTATTTCATGCAGGCTGCGCTGGTGCGCATCGCTCTTGATCGGCAACTACTGGACCCCAAAGAACGCGAGCGCAATCATCACAGGATCTGGCGCGCGCTTTCGGCACTGCCCACGATCAATTTGAAAAATGCTAGCAGCACTGATACCACTACCCAGGGCTGGCTGGATCTGGCGCGCATCATGCGCAACGCGCAGACGAATATTAACGGGTTGCAGACAGCCATACTCAACTGGGGCACACGTTATCCTCAGCACCCGGTCAGCAACGCCTTTATCAATACGATACTGAACGAATACATACAGTCTCATACCATGACGGGCGGCATCGCTGTTCTGCTGCCATTGAGCGGTAAACTCAAAACTGCCAGCGAAGTTATTCAGAATGGTTTTATCAGTGCTTACTATCAGGATAAAAGTCACAGACCTGCGAGCGAGGCTGAACCAACGATTCGTTTTTATGACAGCGGCGAAGGTGATGCCAATTTCATGCAGGTGTATCATCAGGCGATACTTGACGGTGCCCGCACCGTGGTTGGCGCGCTGGATAAATCAGTCGTCGACCGTCTTTCCCAGCAGGCCGAACTTCAGGTCCCGGTACTCAGCCTGAATTATTCAGAAAACCCATTGAGCAATGCCAGCAACCTGTACCAGTTTGGTTTGCTGCCGGAAGACGAAGCGCGTCAGGCGGCTGAGCTGGCCGTGCACCAGCACAAATTACAGGCTGTGGTGCTGGTACCCGACGGCGAATGGGGGCAGCGTATTGCCAAAGCCTTCAGTGACCGTTACACCGAACTCGGCGGCAAGGTAATGGCCACCCAGCTGTATGCGGCTGACAAGGACCAGTATTCCTGGCCGATACGGCACATGCTTAATATCACCGACAGTGAGGCTCGTCGTGACAGTATCGAAAACCTGCTCGGCACAAGAGTCAAATTTGTACCCAGACGGCGCCAGGACATTGATATGATTTTTCTTGCTGCCACACCGCGTTCTGCGCGCAGCATCATGCCTGCTTTCAAATTCCATCATGCTGGAAATTTGCCTGTGTACTCAACCTCCAGCGTTTACACGGGACACGTAGACCGCAGAGCTGACCGGGATTTGAACGGTATTATTTTCTGCGATATCCCGTGGGATCTGACCTCAAACAACCCGCTGCGAAAAGTATTTATGAACGACTGGCCCGAACAGAAAAGCTATACCCGCCTGTTCGCGCTAGGTATCGACAGCTATCATCTACTGCAAAATATGAGTTATTTAACGCACAATAGCTATGCGCGTTTTTCAGGTGAAACCGGCAATATTTATCTCGGTGCCCATAATCGTCTGCACCGCGAGCTGATCTGGGCGCAATTCAAGCATGGTGTTCCGGTGTATATGGATACCACCACACCGTCCGAGCCCGTGATCAGTCATGACGAAAACGACGACACGTGATCAGGGCACGCATGCCGAGCTGGCATGTTGCGAGTTTTTAAAAAAACAGGGCCTGAAACTCCTGCAAAAAAATTTTCACGGCCGGCAAGGTGAAATCGATCTCATCATGCTGGATAAAAAAACCCTGGTGTTTGTCGAGGTTCGTTACCGCAAAAATAATGATTACGGTGGCGCACTGGCGAGTATTACGCCACTCAAACAACGGCATATCCTGACCACTGCGGAATTTTTTCTACAACAGCATCCGCAGTACAAAAATGCACGAATTGACGTTGTCGGCATGTCAAAAAAACCGGACAATGACGCCTGCAGCACCTCCGATGAATACAACTACGAATGGATTAAAAATGCTTTTTAAACTAATCCCGGAAACGCCATGGATCTGATTAGCAGGGTTAAACAAAATTTTCAGGACAGCATCAGCACCAAGCAGCTGGCGACTGAGCTCCTGGCAGAGCCTGTCGCGCGCGCAGCAGAGTCGATGACCCATTGCATCCTCAGCGGCAACAAAATACTCTCCTGCGGCAACGGCGGCTCTGCAGGCGACGCCCAGCACTTCTCTTCGGAGATGCTCAATCGTTTTGAAATGGAGCGTCCCGGACTGCCCGCGATGGCATTGACCACTGACACGTCAACGCTAACATCCATAGCCAATGATTACAGTTACGAACTGATTTTTTCCAAACAGGTGACCGCACTGGGCGCTCAGGGCGACATTCTGCTGGCAATCAGCACCAGCGGCAATTCAGGCAATGTCTGCCAGGCAATAGAAGCCGCACACGATCGCGGTATGCGTATCGTCGCACTGACCGGCAAAAACGGCGGCCAGATGGCCAGCTTACTGAACATGGATGACGTGGAAATTCGCGCACCTTCGGATTCAACCGCGCGTACCCAGGAAGTGCATTTACTGGTGATTCACTGTCTTTGTGATCTGATAGACCACCAGCTTTTGGGACAATAAAGATAGTTGGCAGTTGGCAGTTGGCAGTTGGCAGTATAAATCTTGCAGACCCGTATCAGCCGTCAACCCCGATCTAAGTGTTTTTGCATTGAGTTTTAACTGATAACTGCAAACTGATGGCTGCCAACTTCATTTGACAACGCGCAGCGTAGGTTTCGGCTTATCGGGATCTGGATCGTCGTCGTCCCCCTCCGACTCGTTGGCCAGCGCGCCATCATCTTCGGTGAACATCATACCCTGCCCGTTTTCGCGCGCGTAGATTGCGAGCACGGTCTGTATCGGGACATGAATAGCGCGTGGTTTACCTGAGAAGCGCGCATTGAAGGTGATTTCATCATCACCCAGAATCAGGCCACTGATCGCCATGGGTGCAATATTAAGCACGATTTTACCGTCCTGGATATGCTCGGTCGGCAGCTGGCCGGATCCGGTCTCGGCATCCACCAGCAAATACGGGGTGGTGCCGTTATCTACAATCCATTGATACATCGCACGTACAAGATATGGACGGCTGGAAGTCATACTGCTTATATTAGCCTATTGGCAGGAAAAACATCATCTGTGGCCGGGCCGTCAAAGATGATATTCACGCTCAGATTCTGTGAGACTGGCCTGGAACCCTTCTCGATCAAAAATACGATCCATATAATCTGTGATGTCCTTGGTGCCCTTGGGTAATTCGATACCGTAGTGCGGCAGGCGCCAGAGTATGGGCGCGATACTGGCATCGACCAGGGTGAATTCCTCACTCAAAAAGAACGGCATGGCGGCGAACACTGACGCTGTGGCAGTAATGCTGTCAGCCAGATCTTTACGTGCCTTGGCTGCCGCTTTCTCGGCTTTGGTTTCAATAATATCGACCAGTGGATACCAGTCATGCTCCACCCGGAACAGTGCCAGACGGCACTGCCCGCGCGCGACCGGACCCACCGGCATCAGCGGTGGGTGCGGAAAGCGTTCTTCGAGATATTCCATGATCACACGCGAGTCATACAGCACCAGGTCACGATCGACTAATGTCGGAAGACTGGCATAGGGATTCAGGTCCAGTAAATCCTCTGGCATTTTTTTCTCATCAACCAGATGTAGCTTATGCGCAATATCCTTTTCAGCCAGCACAATGCGGGTGCGATGACATTCTATCGATGTGGCCGTGGTATATATATTCATTCATTTCTCGGGTTAATTAGCTGACAGCCTGTCAATGCGCATACGCACTGGTCATTAATGTACGTCTTTCCAGTATTCCTTCTTCAACATGTATGCGACTACAAAGAAACCGGCGAGGAATAACAATACCTTCCAGCCCAGAGCCTTACGCTGCAACTGCGCTGGTTCGCCCATGTACACCATGAAATTCACCAGATCGGTCGCGAAAGCATCGTATTCTTTCTTGTTCATGCTACCGGGGCTGACCAGTTCAAGATGGTCAATAACCTTGAACTTGATGCCATCACGCTCCACGGTTTTGTACACCGCTTTCTGCAGACCCTGAAGCTCCCACACCACATTGGGCATACCAACACTTGGGAACACCGTATTGTTCATGCCGGTCGGGCGGCTGGGATCTATGTAGAAAGAACGCAAATAGGTATACAACCAGTCAGCACCGCGCGCACGCGCTTCCACAGTCAAATCAGGCACTGCTGTGTTAAACGCCTTCTTGGCGTAGTCTTCGGTCATCGACACCTTCATCAGGGCGCCTATTTTTGTAGGAACGCCCTTTTTATTGCGGGTGAAGATGAAATCCTTCCGAACTTCAGCCTCGGTCATGCCTGTGTCTTTAGCAATGCGGTTATAACGCATAAAGTGTGCAGAGTGACAGCTAAAGCAGTACTGCGCGAAATCTTTCGCGCCGCGCTGCAACGAAGCCTTGTCATCAAGATTTATTTTGACTGAATCAAGCTTCACTTCCTCTTCAGCATAAGCGCTGCTGATCGCAATGGCAGATAACAGTAATGCAATAATTAACTTTTTCATCGTGTTGTCACCCTGTCTGGAACTGGTTTAGTCACTTCATTTTTGGATGTAATGAATAGAACAATGAAGAAGCCAAAATACAGCACTGCAAATATCCGTGATATCAAGGTGATATTTTGAGTCACAGGCTGCATCGCTGCCCAGCCAAGCACCAGGAAGCTAATCACATATACCAGCAGATTAATCTTGTAGAGACTTGAACGATAGCGAATCGATTTCACCTTGCAGCGATCAATCCACGGCATGAAGAACAACAGCACAATCGAAGACGCCATCGCCATCACACCCAGTAGTTTCTGAGGCACTGCACGCAATATTGCGTAGAACGGAGTGAAGTACCATACCGGCGAAATCTCTGGTGGGGTCTTGAGCGGATTCGCTGGAATAAAGTTATTGTGTTCAAGGAAATAACCGCCGCCGTCAGGAATATAGAACAACACGGTGGCAAAGAAGAACAGGAACACGATCACACCGACAATGTCTTTCACTGTGTAGTACGGGTGAAACGGGATTCCGTCCAGAGGTATGTGTGTTACCGGGTCTTTGTTTTTCTTGATTTCAACGCCATCTGGATTATTCGAACCCACTTCGTGCAGCGCCAGAATATGCGCAACCACAAGGAAGATCAGCACCAGCGGTAAGGCAATCACGTGTAGCGCGAAGAAACGATTCAGGGTGGCATCAGAGATAACGAAGTCACCGCGAATCCACAGTGTCAGCGCATCACCTATCACAGGAATCGCACCGAACAACGAAATAATCACCTGTGCACCCCAGTAAGACATCTGACCCCAGGGCAGCAAATACCCCATGAAGGCTTCAGCCATCAATGCCAGGTAGATAAACATACCGAACAGCCAGATCAGCTCGCGTGGCTTTTTATATGAGCCATACATCAGGCCACGCAGCATGTGCAGATACACCACGATGAAAAACGCAGTAGCACCGGTTGAATGAATGTATCGAATCAACCAGCCATAGGGTACATCGCGCATGATGTACTCGACCGAGCCAAATGCAAGAGCCGCATCTGGTTTGTAGTGCATGGTCAGGAAAAGTCCGGAGAGAATCTGGATCACCAGCACCAGCAAAGCCAGTGAGCCGAAGAAATACCAGAAGTTGAAATTTTTTGGTGCGTAATATTCCGCCAGATGTTCATTCCACAATTTGGTTAGCGGGAAGCGATCATCTATCCAGGTCATTAGCTTGTTAGCCATTATGCTGCGCCTCCGTCTTCACCAATAAGAATTGTGTCTGCAGATACATAGTAATGTTTCGGCACAACAAGATTAAGCGGTGCGGGCACGCCATCAAAAACACGGCCTGCCATATCATATTTCGAACTATGACAGGGACAGAAGAAGCCGCCCAACCAGTCGTCACCCAGATCGGCCGGTGCAATATCTGGGCGATAAGTAGGTGAACAGCCCAGGTGAGTGCAGATACCGACCAATACCAGTGTCTCCGGTTTACGTGAGCGCCATTCGTTTTTCGCGTAAGGTGGCTGCTGTGAGACTTCATCCGAATGCGGGTCACGCAAATGAGGATCATTCTTAGGTAGATTAGCCAATGTAACTTTCGATCTCTTCACGACCCAGACCGGCTTGGATTGCCACTCAACGGTCAGCAGCTGGCCCTCAGTCATTTTAGCAATGTTCACCGATACCGGTGCGCCTGCGTTTTTTGCTCGCTCACTGGGCATCCACGATTCCAGAAAAGGAACCGCTACAAAACCTGCCCCTACTGCACCGACCACGGAGGTGGCTAATACCAGTAAGCGACGTTTGTCTTTATCGACAGCGTCAGTAGACATTTGAAGATCTCCACGAAGATTAAAATTCGCTACTGTTGTGTTGGGGAGTAAACCGCTGTTAAATCATGCAGGTTCCGAAACAACAATCAGTTCGGTAGACCGCTCGCTTTATTTGGCGGTCATGAAGCGCGCATAGCATAACGTAACTTCATCTATGCGCCAAGTTCTTTATAAAAATTACTATAAAAACATTAAGATACAAAATACATGAAACACGAACAGAGACTGCTTTATTACCTCAACTGGATTGTTATCGGTCTGTTTTTTGGCGTGCTGTATCTGCTTATCAGCGGACAGGGTCGCCTTACCCTGCTCGGCCTCAGTATTGGCCACAATGATGCCAGCGCAGAAGACAGAACAAACACGACCAGCTTTGCCAGCGCGGTGGCAGTTGCCTCACCCACCGTGGTTAGTATTCGCTCGCTGCGTTTTGTCGATGCTTCAGTCAGCCCAAAAAGCGACCCGCCACTGGATCACTTCCTGGGCAAGATCGTTCCGCAGGCACCCAAAATTGAAACACGGGTGAATTCCGGTTCAGGTGTGATCGTCGACGCCAAAGGTTATGTGCTCACCAATTACCATGTGATCGCAGATACCGATAATCTGCAGGTCACTCTCACCGATGGCCGCACCGTGCAGGCCAGACTGGTCGGCAAAGATCCTGACACTGACCTCGCGGTACTGAAAATCGACCTCAAGAATCTGCCGCAGGCCAGAATTGGTGATGTCAAAAAAGTGCGTATCGGTGATGTAGTGATGGCGATCGGCTATCCGTTTGAAATTGGTCAGACCGTCACCCAGGGCATCATCAGCGCCACCGGGCGTACCCGCGTCAGCACCAACACCTATGAAAATTTTCTGCAAACCGATGCGGCAATCAATCCAGGGAATTCAGGCGGCGCATTAATTAATGCGGCGGGTGAGATCATTGGCATCAATTCATTGATTTACACCAAAACCGGTAATTTCCAGGGGATCAGTTTTGCGATCCCGATCGATCTTGCGATCAACGTGCTCAAACAGATCACCAGCAACGGCTATGTCGTGCGCGGCTGGCTAGGTGTTGAGGGTCAGGACATTCTGCCCGCGTCGCTGGACAGAATCGGTTTGTCCAATGTACAGGGGATTCTGGTGACCAGTGTTGATGCCAATGGGCCGGGCGACAAGGCCGGCCTGAAAGCCGGCGACATCATCACCCATATTAACCAGCAACCCATTCGGGGAACCAGTGACATTGTCAAAATTGTTGCCGCTGGCAAGCCGGGTGATCTGTTTACCATCGACGGCCTGCGCCAGCGCGAAAGTTTTAGCCTTCAGGCGACCCTCGGCCAAAGGCCGCTGAGAAGCGAGTAAGTCGAAACTTTGATGTCTTCTGACATCCTGCAGTATCTACCAAAAAGACAAAACATCTGCCGCAAAATACGCAAAGCACGCGAAATAAAAAACACAATCACCAATCTATTTGCGTTATTCGCGTACTTTGCGGCGAGTGTTTATGCTTTTTTCATTGCACGCTCAAGTGCTGCCATAAACCTGTCGTTTTCGGTTTTTGTTCCCACCGTTACTCGCAGACAGTTTTTTAGCACGCCTTCAGCGGCCTTCATGTTTTTTATCAACACCCCGTCCGCGCAGAGGCTGTTGAACACATCATCCGCGCTGCCCTGCAGAATTCGGAACAGAATAAAATTCGCCTGACTTGGAAACACTTCAATCGCATTCATGCTGGCCAGTTGTTGCAGCATGGATTCACGCTGCTCGCGAATGTCGGCGGCCTGTTGTTCGAGCACTTCGATATGTTCAAGCGCAAACGCGGCTGTGTGTTGCGTTAACACATTTATATTGTAAGGCAGCCTGATTTTGTCGATCTCGGTGATAAGATCCGGGTGACCGCAGAGCACACCGAGGCGCAAACCCGCGAGTCCCATTTTGGAAACCGTGCGCATTACCAGTAACTGTTCGTACTTTTCCAGCTGTGGCATAAAGCTGTGCTGCGCAAATGGCTGGTAGGCCTCATCAACCACGACCAGGCCGGGCGCCAGTTCGATAATGCGTTCTATGTCGTTTGCTGCAAACAGATTGCCGGTGGGGTTATTCGGGTACGCAATAAAAATGATGGCCGGCTGATGTCTGGCTATCGCTGCTTCGGTCGCTTTCATGTCAATAGAAAAATCAGCAGCCAGCGGTACACCGACATAATCGACCCCGACAAAACGGCTGATCATGCTGTACATAACAAAACCGGGCTCGAACGACAT
>CAYRNH010000060.1:0-11957 GCA_964425515.1 uncultured Thiotrichaceae bacterium
TTCATGCACAGGCTTTGCACCAATGCAGTTTTACCCGAACCCACCGGGCCACCGACACCCACTCGTAATACCTGATCTTGCACTGCGTTTACCTCAATCTGAATTTGTTAGTAGTTTTATGAACGAAAAATTCGGGTGTGCTGGGTTTCATGGCGCGCGCTGGCAATGGCCAGCGCCATTGCAGACTGGCCGATATCATCATCATTGACTTCAAGCGCCTGTGTAACCACATCCGCGAGCAAGGCGGATACTGCGTATAAAATTCTCTGGCCAGCAGTCTGGCCCAGCGGAATTAGTTTGATTGCAGCTGCGATCTGGTTTTCGACCCAGATCCAGAGATAGGCCTGCGCCAGCATGTTGACAGAAATCGCCCACTCAGAGCCTGCAGCCGCTAATGCTGTGGCAAGACTTAGTTCATCTTTGTTGAGTATTGCCAGATTTTTACATTCCAGATCTCTCAGCAACACCGCCAGCGCACGACCCAGCTGGCAATCTTCCTGCAGCAGTTCCGATGTCTCTCTGGAGGCCAGCAGATAATCATTCCAGTACTGCACTGTTGCTATGTCATCCGCACACCATGCGCGGTAGATACGCACCAGCACCGGAAGATCCAGTTGCTGGTGCATGTGTCTGAGCATGCCGCTAATCCATTGCTGCATGTCCTGTTCATTGCTCACCCAGCCAGATTCAACCGCGTACTCCAGTCCCTGTGAATAGGCATAGCCACCGATGGGTAACGCCGGGCTGATCAGCTGCCAGAGACGAAACTGAGCAACACTGTCAGCCTGCTCATCCTGCGTCAGGGATTTAATGTTCGTGGTGCTCATGGTCGTGACCGTGATGATGCGCATGTGCGGCATGACCGCCATACGCACCGGATTCAGGTTCAAACGGTGCTTCGACCGTTACCGCGTGCAAACCCAGACCATGCAACATCTCATCCAGAACGTGGTCGTGCGCATAGCGCAACCAGCCTTCACCGATTTGCAATGGTACGTGTCGATTACCAAGGTGGTAGCAGGCACGCGCCAGAAGATGTGCATCGTCGGTAGCCACATAGCTCACCAGCTCATTTGCGGCCTGGATCAGAACAACTTTTCCATCTTCTGTCCGCAAACAATCACCGCTGCGCAGCACACTGCCGCGCGGTAGAATCAGCGCAACCTCAACACCATCATCCAGCATGGCTTTGAATCGACTTTTCTGTCTTAGGTCGAAAGCCAGGGTCAATGTGCAGTCGTGCGGTTTAGCCTTATCCAGTTTTTCAGATATTTTTAACATCGTATTTGCAATTATTGTTTCCGATTAAAACAGAAAATATCTTTGTGCCAGTGGCAGCTTGTCCATGGGTTCGCATATCAGCAATTCACCATCGGCATAGACGTGATAATTTTGCGCATCGACTTCTATCGAAGGCTGATAATTATTCAGCAGCATATCTTTCTTGGTGATGGTTCTTGTGCCGCTGACTGCTGATATTTTTTTCCTCAGGCCCAGTGTTTCCGCGACACCATTTTGAATTGCTGCCTGCGACATAAAGGTGACACAGGTTTCGTGCCGCGCAGCACCAAATGCACCAAACATTTTTCGATAGTGCACCGGCTGCGGTGTCGGGATAGACGCATTGGGATCGCCCATCGGCGCTGCCGCGATAAAGCCGCCTTTGATGATCAATGCAGGCTTGGCGCCAAAAAACGCTGGCTTCCACAATACCAGGTCGGCCAGCTTGCCAACTTCGATCGAACCTACTTCATGACTGATGCCGTGCGTGATGGCGGGATTGATCGTGTACTTTGCGACATAACGTCTGGCACGCAAATTATCCTGACGCGTATTGTCTTCAGGCAATGCGCCACGTTGCACTTTCATTTTGTGCGCGGTCTGCCAGGTACGACTGATCACTTCACCGACACGACCCATGGCCTGCGAGTCCGACGCAATCATCGAGAATGCGCCGAGGTCGTGCAGGATATCTTCCGCAGCAATGGTTTCACGTCGAATGCGCGATTCGGCAAAAGCAACATCTTCAGCGATGCTGGCATCAAGATGGTGACACACCATCAACATATCCAGATGCTCGTCAATGGTGTTCACGGTATACGGACGCGTCGGGTTGGTGCTCGAAGGCAGCACATTCGATTCACCACAGGCCTTGATGATGTCGGGCGCATGACCACCGCCAGCGCCTTCGGTGTGATAGGTATGAATCGCGCGGCCCTTGAAAGCCGCGATCGTATCTTCGACAAAACCACTTTCGTTTAATGTGTCGGTGTGAATCGCGACCTGAACATCGGTTTCATCCGCCACCGAAAGACAGTTGTCTATCGATGCTGGTGTCGTCCCCCAGTCTTCGTGCAGCTTCAAACCCATCGCGCCTGCGGCGACCTGTTCTCTCAAGGGTTCTGGCATGCTGGCGTTGCCCTTGCCCAGAAAACCCAGGTTCATCGGGAATGCTTCAGCCGCCTGTAACATGCGGTGAATGTTCCAGGGCCCCGGCGTGCAAGTGGTGGCATTGGTGCCGGTGGCAGGCCCAGTGCCGCCACCCAGCATGGTGGTAATACCCGACATCAGCGCATCTTCGATTTGTTGCGGGCATATAAAATGGATATGTGCATCAATACCGCCAGCGGTAATAATCTGGCCTTCGCCCGCAATCACCTCGGTGCCCGCGCCGATAATAATATCTACGCCCGGTTGCACATCCGGATTGCCCGCCTTGCCGATGGCGGCAATGCGCCCGTTCTTGATGCCGATGTCGGCTTTGACAATGCCCCAGTGATCGAGAATCAGTGCATTGGTGATCACGCAGTCGACCACTTCAGCCGCCACTCGTTGGCCCTGCCCCATGCCGTCACGAATCACTTTACCGCCGCCGAATTTGACTTCGTCACCATAGCGCGTCAGATCGCGCTCGACTTCAATAATTAAATCGGTGTCGCCGAGCCGTACTCTGTCTCCAGTGGTGGGGCCGTACATTTCCGCGTAGGCGACCTTACTGATCTTACTCATAACCTGATCCTCTGTATCTCAGTAACCTAAAAGCATTCATCCGCAAATGAACGCGAATAAACGCAATTAAAAATAAAAAAACATACGAATTTCTTGTGCCGTAAACGAACAAAACATTTGCGTTTATTAGCGTTCATTTGCGGACTATATTTTGCCCATCACTTTGCCGTTAAAACCGTACACCTTGCGCTCGCCCGCGTAGGCGACCAGCTCAACTTCACGTTCCTGGCCTGGCTCGAAACGCACTGCGGTGCCTGCGGCAATATTCAAACGAAAACCACGCGTGGCTTCGCGATCAAAATCCAGCGCTGCATTGGTTTCATAAAAATGGTAGTGCGAGCCCACCTGTATCGGTCGGTCGCCGCTGTTGGCCACTTTGACCGAAAGCGTATCGCGACCTGCATTCAGTTCGATCTCGCCCTCGTCGATAAAATATTCGCCCGGTATCATTATTTCGCTCCATCTTTTCTCGGTTATATAATCGGATTGTGCACAGTGACCAGCTTGGTGCCATCGGGAAACGTTGCTTCAACCTGCACTTCTGGAATCATTTCTGCGATACCTTCCATCACATCTTCGCGTTTTAACAGGGTCGCGCCATAACTCATCAGGTCGGCCACGCTTCTGCCTTCGCGTGCGCCTTCCATGATCAGCGCAGAAATATAGGCAATCGCTTCCGGATAATTTAATTTAACGCCACGCTCTTTACGTCTTTCCGCGAGCAGAAAGGCAGAAAATATTAATAGCTTGTCTTTTTCTCTGGGTGATAACTCCATCGTTTTCCTCTCATCGACTTGATTCTATGTATGCCAGACGCGCGGAATAGTCGCTTCGCGTTTTAATAATTGTGGCCGTATCGCTGACCACACCCGGGTTAAATAATCTCGCGCTTCCATGCCCTGGCGAGCCAGGCAGCGCACTAATAACAATTCGCCTTTCAAAGTAACTGCAGTCAAACACGGCGTATCCTGATCGATGGTCCTGGCCAGTTCAAGCATGTTCTTATCTGCATTGCTGACAAGCATCAGCCCGGTCACGGTGTATCCCGCCAGTCCCCAGTTTGCATTTAATATCTCACCGCCACCTGCAATGCTTGCGGTTTCGATATGTAAGGGTCTGTAATTCCTGTACAGCTCAAATTTTTGTTTGCAACACCCCTGTGAGAATGTTTCACCGCTGGCAGGTCTGCCCAGACAGGTGATTTCCCAGCCGATAAATTTTGCTTCCTGCTCGAGGTTTACGCGTGTACGCATATCCACCTGGCAGCCTGCAAACATGATCGAATCCTGCGGTAACCATTCGACAATCGCGTCTGAGCTCACATCAATGCTCTGGCGCACAATCGATACCTCGTTGGCAGTGCGATAAAACTTGTTCGATGCCGGTGTGGTAATCAGCGCGTGCGCATTTTTTTCCGCGACAACATTGATCGTCAATTGGTCGCCACCCGCCACTCCACCCGGCGGGTGCAAAATATAGGTGTGGCAAACATCCTGTTCCGGATACAGGGACTTCTGCACATGTAGCGGGCCGCAATGTTTACGCTCGGCTAGAACAGTACGATCACCGATTGCACGATACCTGATCGACAACTCAGCCTGCCAGGCTGAAAATCTGTCTGTTTGTGTTTTCAAATTCCGCGCCTCGGTAACAGGCCATACACAAATAACAGTCTCACCAGCGCTGACACTGATCCTGTATCCATGTAGTCACCTCACAACTGCAAAAAAATCAATAGCGCACTGCCATGGTGCGAAACATCATAGTCCTGATGATCCAGGCCGCGCTAGCATCGAGCTTACTAAATCCTGGGCGTCTATTCACAGATAACTATGCAACATTGAGGCCATAATGAATCATCATGCCCAATAAAGTGGCAGCAATCTATTCTGCAATGCATTCTTTAATACAAATAAGCTCTGATTTTGCATACAATGGGGGCGCTCTACCGCAGACAAAATGGAATGGATACCATGCATCTCGCCACCATACACAGCCGCGCACTCGTCGGCATCCACGCGCCCGAAGTCACCGTTGAAGTCCATATTTCCAGTGGCCTGCCTGCACTTTCGATTGTGGGTTTACCCGAAGCAGCCGTGCGCGAAAGCAAAGACCGGGTGCGCGCTGCAATCATCAATTCACATTTCGATTTCCCGGCACGAAAAATCACCGTGAATCTGGCACCTGCTGATCTGCCCAAGGAGGGTGGGCGTTTTGATCTACCGATTGCGCTGGGTATTCTCGCCGCCTCGGAACAAATTCCGTCGCAACAGCTCGATCGCTACGAGTTTCACGGCGAACTGGCGCTCTCCGGTGAGCTGCGCAAGATCAACGGTTGTTTGCCCGTAGCGCTGGCAGCGCAAAATGCTGGCCGCACGCTGGTGCTACCCACAGACAGTGCGAGCGAAGCCGCGCTGGCCGGCAATATCGAGGTGCTCGCTGCCAGCAGCCTGCTGGAGATCTGTCAGTTTCTGCACAATCAGGCCGAACTACCTGCACCATCGGCTAACATGGATACTGAATCGCACAGTCCTTTTCAGCTCGACATGGCCGATGTGCGCGGCCAGCACCACGCGCGTCGCGCGCTCGAAATTGCAGCAGCAGGCGGCCACAATTTGCTGATGATCGGACCGCCAGGCACCGGCAAATCCATGCTCGCCTCACGCCTGCCCGGTATCCTGCCGCCGATGACCGATCAGCAAGCACTGGAAAGTGCTTCGGTGAACTCGATCAGTTACCAGGGCTTTGATCTCAAAAACTGGAAGCAACGACCGTTTCGCAACCCGCATCACACCGCTTCCGGCGTGGCTCTGGTGGGCGGTGGCTCTTCGCCCTCGCCCGGTGAAATTTCGCTGGCGCATCACGGTGTGCTGTTTCTCGACGAGCTCACCGAATTCAATCGCCATGTGCTCGACGTGCTGCGCGAGCCACTGGAAACTGGCTGCATCACCATTTCTCGCGCTGCTCGGCAGGCTGAATTTCCTGCGCGCTTTCAGCTCATCGCGGCGATGAACCCCTGCCCGCAGGGCTTCAGCTGTGATGGCAAGCTGCTTTGCCAGTGCAGTCCGGAGCAGCAAAAGCGGCATCTCAGCCGTATTTCAGCGCCCCTGCTCGACCGCATTGATATTCATATCGAAGTGCCCAAACTGGACAGCGCTGATCTTGACCGCACCGCGCCCCGGGGTGAATCCAGCGCAATCATAAGACAGCGCGTTGAGCGTGCCTTTCATCTTCAAATCCAGCGCTGCGGCAAGGTCAATGCCGAACTCAGTGCGAAAGAAATCGATTCGTTCTGCCGTCTGCAACCAGACGACCAGGCTTTGCTGACACGCGCCATGGACAGGCTCAGACTCTCAGCCCGGGCTTATCATCGTATTCTCAAGCTGGCGCGCACCATCGCCGATGTCGCCGATGCCACAAAGATTGAAACACCGCACCTCAGCGAAGCGATCAGCTACCGTAATCATGACCGCTTCAGCCACTAGCGCAGATTTCAGGCCAGACAGAGACAAGCCTGATAAACTACGCCCCCTGCAAGAAGCAATATGCGCCCGTAGCTCAGCTGGATAGAGTGTTGGCCTCCGAAGCCAAAGGTCGCTGGTTCGAATCCAGTCGGGCGCACCAATTTCTTAAGTCACGATACGAAGCACACGCCTCTCGTATTGTTGCCCTAAAACATGATTTTCATAATGTATGCCTGCAGTTCACCATGCCTGTCTCTTTGCAGAATTCCAGGCGGCGACAGGAGAATTGAATAGTTACTGATTAGTAGATATGGCTGTCATTTCTTCCAGTTTTTGGCCATTTGTAATGAAAAATTCATGCAATGGTTGCGGCAATGGGTCATATAAGCGACCATCTCAGTGCTTTTCATCAGATTCAACGAAATTTTGCATGTCATCCGATCATCGAGACAGTTCAGAGCACCACAAATATTCTGAGAAAATCCACACGCTGTGGGACGAGCTGGGCGATTTTGGTTCCCGGGAAATCGATGCGGCCCTCAAACATTGCATGCTTGGCCTGTGTGATCTGATTGCGGCGGACAACGCCATGTGGCTTGGTCTGGTGCAGTTGAATGATAGTTACAAGCCTGCAAATGGTACACGCCCTACTGCGAAATTCGACTGGGGAGAACCCTCGTCCATGGAGCGTGATCCTATGAATGGCTGGCGAATTGGCGCCATGGAGCCATTATACTCACGCAGCACCGAGGACGAACGGAAACGCTACCAGGCCTGGCGGAAAATCGATGACAAGCCGGGCGATACCAGCCGTACCATTGCCGCAAGAGCGGGTCATTTTCGCACCTATACCCTGCATGATGGTTTTATCGATATCACAAAATTCCGGAAAACCCGGCACTACGATTTCTTTTACCGCGAGCTCGATATCGTTGACCGCATGTGGGTGGTGTTTCCAATTAGTGCTAACTCGGAATCCTGTTTCGTATTCGACAGACAGAACAATGCTCAGTGTTTTACCCAGGATGAGATAAAACTGGCCAAACAATGCCTGCGTGGCATCAAATGGTTTCATCGCCAGATACTGCTGAGCCATGGCCTGGGTATTTGCGAAGCAAAGCTCACGCCCACCGAGCGTCGTGTATTGGGCTACCTGCTCACCGGGGAATCCGAAAAAGATATTGCGGCCAAACTGAACGTAAAGCCCAGCAGCATCCACCAGTATTGTGTAAGCACTTACAGGAAATACGGCGTGCGCGGACGGGTGGAACTGATGTCGCTGTGGCTCAGCTGAATCGGATTTTGGGGTTGAGCCGATATCGCCTCCTGGCGGGAAAGGGCGAGTGGAACTCATGCGCCAGAAAACTGAGTTTCGCACCAAATTTCAGGATGGCCTTATCTGGCAGATCTGGCCGACAGAACGCCTGTTCTGATAACCGCAATCCCAGGGGCGGGTCGAGTAATCCCGGGGCTAGCGTAACGATATAACCACCGACAGGTGGTTTTTTACATGGTGCGACCAAGAATATACTTGACCTGAATATATACGACAAAATCACAAGTATTCGCGTTAGAATTCTCGCACTTGTCGCTCATGCTTGCAGGAGAACTGCGTCAATGCGAGTTGCTCTATACGAAAAACAGTCGGGTGCCTTGCAAACAGGCGGTGCCGAGCTGCTTGAGCACTGGCAAAAGAACCCGCAGCAGTTGCTCTGGCTTGATCTTGATGGAACACAGCCTGACCAGGAAAAAATGATCCTGCAGGATACGTTTGGCATCCATCTTCTGGCCATTTCCGATGCACAGCGTGATCGTCACCCCCCCAAAATCGAAGTGTTCGATGGCTACACGTTTATTCTGCTCAAGGGCCTGAATGGAGAGATTGAAAACATCGAGTACAACACACTGCAACTTGCCATTTTTTGTGGCGAACATTTTCTTATCACCAGACATTCCGATGATTCACCCAGCACCAATAAAGTATGGTCACAATATCAGAGCAATCCTGCCTTGTTTGCAGCAGGCACCGGTCCAATTGCTATCGGTATTTCACGTGCTGTCGTTGATCGTTATACCAGCTTAATTCTTCGTCTCGAACCTCGTCTTGAGAAACTGGAAGATGAAATGTTTGAGCACCCCAATGATGACATTCTTGCCGAACTGATTGGTTATAAAGGTCAGTTGAAAAAATTACGACGCGTGTTCACATACCATAAGAGTGCGTTCGAATTATTACAGCAGGAATCCACTCCCGGGATCCCAGATGAACTCACCCATAATATAAACGATGTGTATGAACATCAGGAACGCGCCAGCAGCCTGGCACAACTGTACTATGAACTCGCCAGCGACTTAATTGATGGCTATATATCGCTTGCCTCGCACCGGCTTAATCAGATAATGAAACTACTCACCATCATTACTGCGATTTTCGTACCAATTACTTTCATTGCGGGCATATACGGTATGAATTTTGAGTTCATGCCCGAACTACATTATCGAAATGGCTATTACATCACCGTCGGCGCCATGATCACTATAGCTGTTGTACTATTACTTGTTTTCAAATTCAAAAAGTGGGTCTAATGCACAATCGCACGTTCAATATTATTTCGCACCTGTTTTATATTTGTGTTTTTTTTCTCATTTCGTCATCAGCTATATCAGCAAACGTCGATGATGAAAATAGCTGGGTACAGCCAGCAGAAACCGCCATCTCGCATATAAGCAAACGACTTGAATCCTTCGACACAAACCGTGGTGATGCAAATTTGCTCACCGATTTTGATAAACAAATTTCCGGATATATAACGAAAGCACAAAAATGTGTCGATGACAAACTGCCGCAGGCAGAAAAGTTAAAAGCTGATATTGCTGAGCTTAATAATAATACCGGTACCTTGCCAGAAAAAAATGTCTCGAGAAAATCACTGGACGTACTTAATCAACTCATCAATAAAACCGAAAGCCAGCTTAAAACCTGTCAGACGATATTATTAAATGCACAAAATATCGCTAGCACTATACAAACACTAAAGACAAACATACTGACCGAATATTTGCTATCACGCGGTGAACCTCTCACTGCCACGATACGGCGCAACTTCGAATCAATCGATCCCGCCACTGCAAGTCTGAGAACTCTTCTCAATACACGAGTCAAGATCACGTCTTTTGAAAAAAACGACCTGCTGATACTTATCACAACCATTCTAATTGTCTGGGTTATTGGTGTATTTCTTGGAAAGAAGTTGCGCGCACATGTACAACAAGTCACGAAAAAAAGCATTACCGAAGGCCTCATTGCAGCAAGTTACGGCTGTCTCAGCAGGAGCCTGCCCCTGCTATTAGCTTCGGTAGCCGCAACCGCAGTCATAGCGGTACTGCTTCCATTAAAACCCATGCCTGTTTCGACGGCGGCTTTTGGTAGCTTTACAATCTACCTGCTCTCAATAATAGTCGCTCGTATATTGCTACACCCCAGTGAGCCTGCGAAATATTTTTTTGTGCTGGATGCCAATTTTGCTTATTCACTTTATAAGCGACTACAGTTTCTTCTTGTGCTCGGCCTGATCGCAGTATTTGCTTTTGCAACTAATTTAAAAGAAGTAATGACTTACTCTCAGTGGGAACTTTCCCGCGTGAGTTTTATGGCTCTGACCATTATCAATCTTGTCTGGCTGATTTCTTACCTTAATCGTGCACCGGGCGTATTGGGCAACACCCTGCTTCGTGGCATGGTCATCATTGCTTTGCTGGTTGCCCTTGTTGCGGAACTTGCAGGCTATCGTAATCTCGCGGGTTTTCTATATAGAGGCACCCTTGGCAGTATTTTACTCGGCATAAGTTTATGGCTTATCTACGCTCTGCTACAGGACATTCTCGATTCGCTCAATGAAGGACGGCATAGCTGGGGTCGGCGATTACGCAACAAGCTCCAGCTGAAGAAAAATCAGTCCATCCCCGGACTTCTTTGGATACGCATACTCAGCGTCCTGCTTATATGGATGACTTTTATCTTCAGCATGCTGCAATTATGGCGATATTCTGACAGCGGCTGGTCGTGGTTCATACAAACCATTCAAAATGGTTTCGATATAGGCACTGTGCGTATTGCGCCCGTACAGATTTTCCTGGGTATTATCCTGTTTTCGGTACTGCTGACGCTGGTGCGCTGGTTCCGTCAGAACACATTGCCCAAATGGGTCCGTAACACAGGCCTCGACCGTGGCGGCCGTGAAGCAATGATCACGGTCAGCGGTTATATCGGGGTTTTACTTTCGGCCTTGCTTGGCCTTTCAGTTGCTGGTTTTGATTTTACCAATCTCGCCATTATTGCTGGCGCACTTTCAGTAGGCATCGGCTTTGGTCTGCAAAATATAGTCAATAATTTTGTTTCCGGGCTTATTCTTTTATTTGAACGCCCAATACGTACAGGCGACTGGATTATAGTCGGCAATACTGAAGGCTATGTTCGTAAAATCAGTATTCGTTCAACGCAGATAGAAACCTTCGATCGCGCTGATGTCATCGTGCCTAATTCCGAGCTTATCTCAAATCAGGTCACAAACTGGATGCTACATGATGCATGGGGAAGAGTCATCGTTCCGGTTGGTGTTGCGTATGGATCGGATGTGAGGAAAGTAGAGCAGATTTTGATTGATTGCGCCATGGAGCATCCGCTGGTGATAAAGGACGACGACAAAATCGGCCCACCACGTGTACTATTTCGTGGCTTTGGTGACAGCTCACTTAATTTTGAACTTCGTGCGTTCATCAGCGTTGTCGACAAGAGGCTCATGACCCTGAGCGATCTTAACTTCGCGATCGAAAAATCACTTCGTGAAAATGGTGTTGAAATCCCATTCCCGCAACGGGACCTACATCTGCGCAGCATAGATCCGTCCATTAGCTTCGTCAAAAAACCACCCGAAGCATAATCACTTATCTATTAGCGACCTTACTGTATTCTTATAATATTTGGATGGATGCCTTTATAGTCAGGCATGGTCATGCCAACCGATGCATCGATATAAGTCGGGTCAGCGACAAGGTATCGCTTGCCATTGAATGAAATGGCATCCCCATTAACTTTATCTGTCATATGTACCGCTGTGGCCACATGTCCAGGATAATCCAGCCCCACCACTTCCAGTCCTAGCAGCTTTTTCACCAGCCATGAAAAAAGTATTGCGCGATCTTCACAGTCTGAGTATGGATAATAGAGCGTCTCTTCCGGGAACAGATAGTTTTCTTTACCAAATTGCGCTTCATCCGTCTCATAACTCAAAGACGTTTGCACAAATCTCAGCAAAAAATTGACTGCCTGTGTCTGACTCATGCCCTGCATGTCTCCCGAGAGCTGAATTAACAATGGTGACGCAGTGGCTGCACTAACATTCGAATTAAAATATAAACCCAGATCCAGCTGCGGGTAAGTATTCAGGAAATTTATACGTTGCCTGCTATACGGCGCTTCTATCG
>CAYRNH010000061.1:0-1414 GCA_964425515.1 uncultured Thiotrichaceae bacterium
TCGGTGGGGCATTCTAAACGCAAAAAGTGAGGTGGTTATGTCTCGTATCAGCGTAAGAAAATATTTTGTTTTTTTATCGGTTTTGATGATCTGTTTTTCATCAGCATCATTCGCCGAAGACGAGGCCAAACTTGAGACCGGGATGGTAAATCCTGGTTATGAGGATAAGCCCGACTGGTTTAAAGTGTCTTTTCTTGATCTGTACGATGATATTGCAGATGCGGCTGCGCACAATCGTCGTCTGATGCTGTTTTTTTATCAGGATGGCTGTCCCTACTGTAAAAAACTGATCGAAGATAATTTTGGTCAGCGATCTATTGCAATAAAAACCCGGAAATATTTTGACGTAGTCGCCATCAATATCTGGGGTGATCGCGAAATGACCATTGGCGACAAGACCATGACTGAAAAACAGTTCGCCGCTGCGCTCAAGGTTCAGTATACGCCTACATTATTGTTCTTTAATAAACATAATAAAGTCGTGTTCCGCGCTAACGGTTATTACCCGCCTGAAAAATTCAGCAGTGTGCTGGACTATGTTGGGCAGAAACAGGAAACTAAACTCAGTTATCTGGATTATGTTGCTCGTCATCCGATCAGACAGTCATCGACCGGAGTGCTGCACACCGGCATCACATCAATCAAGGATACGCACAACCTGAAAGCTGCGCTGCAACCGGGCAAACATTTGCTAGTTATGTTTGAACAGAAACAATGCAAGGCCTGTGATGAGCTGCATCTGGATATTCTAAAACGCAAGGAGTCTCGCGATTTATTGCGTCGTCTGAATGTGGTGGTGCTAGATATGTGGTCAGAGAATCCTGTGGTCACACCCGATGGTACTACCATGAGTGTGAATCAATGGGCGAAAAAGATTGGCATCGAATATGCGCCATCACTGGTGTATTTCAATGACCAAGGCAAGGAAGTGTTTCGTTCTGACGCATACTTAAAAGCGTTCCATTTACAGTCCGGGATGGACTACGTGATTTCCAATGCGTATAAAACCCAGCCCAATTTTCAGCGCTATATTAATGGTCGTGCGGAAAAGCTGCGTGAGCATGGTGTGACGATAGATATAATGAAGTAAAAGCCACCAAAAAAATTAAAAGCGGAACCACAGACAAATTCGACGGGATCGAATTTGAACGCGTGCTTTTACGCGGCCCGTAGGGTGGAGGGCAGGATGCCTGGAATAACCGCAGAGAACACAGAGGAAAAACAAATTATTTTTTAAAATAAAAAACCCGTCATTCCCGTATGCTCTTGGCGGGAATTGAACAACGCAACACAATACCGTCATCCCCGTATGCTTCTGGCGGGGATCCATTTTCATGGAGATACGAATGCCAAAGGAACCGGCAGTCTACATACTCAGTAATGGAAAAAACGGCACGCTTTATATAGGTGTCAC